>NZ_RAWD01000364.1:0-8977 GCF_003612065.1 Corallococcus sp. CA047B | reverse complement strand
TCCAGCAGCCGCGCCTGGAGCTGTTCCCACACGCCGGCCCGGGTCCATTCCTCCAACCTGCGCCAGGCTGTCATGCCCGACAGGCCGAACTGCTTGCGAGGCAGCATCTCCCACGGGATGCCGCTCCGGAGCACGAAGACGATGGCCTCCAGCGCCGCCCGGTCGTCCGCACGAGGGCGGCCCAGCTTCTTCTTCGGCCGAGGCGGAGGCAGCAGGGGCGCCACGCGCTGCCAGAAGGCGTCGGGGACGAGTTCACGGACCATGCCCCTCAAGCTGATGATGCCCCTTGCCAACGGCCAGCCCAGCCCTGACTTTCGTTAGGTGCTGTTAGCGGAATGGTTGCCGTCGTCCCAGGTGATAAGTACTTCACCCTCGCGCTGAAGGCCGACGGTGCCGTCTGGGCCTGGGGGAAAAACTACGGCGGCCAGTTGGGCAACGGGGGGCGACGAAAATTTCACACCGGGGCAGGTGCAGGGTCTCACCGGAGTGGTCTCCACCGCCGCGGGTGACAACCACGTCCTGGCCTTGAAGTCGGACGGCACCGTCTGGGCTTGGGGTAGAAACTTCAGCGGCCAGTCGGGCAATAATGATGAATGGAAATATGACGTCTACACGCCGACGCAGGTGCCGGGCCTCACCGGCATGGTCGCCCTTGCCGCTGGCGGCGAAAGCTCCGTGGCGCTGAAGTCGGACGGCACCGTCTGGGCCTGGAGCAAAAACGCCAGCGGTCAGTTGGGCGACGGGACAACGACGAACCGCTTAACGCCGATACAGGTGCCGGGCCTCACCGGCGTGGTCGCCCTTGCCTCTGGGCCATATTACACCTTGGCGGTGAAGTTGGATGGCACCGTCTGGACCTCGAGTTTCTATTCGTTTCAAGGGACGGTGCCGGGACTTGCCGGCGTGGTCGCCCTTGCCGCTGGTGCGTCCCACTCCTTGGCACTGAAATCGGACGGGACCGTTTGGGCTTGGGGCAGGAATGCCTACGGCCAACTGGGCGATGGAACGACGACGAATCGCTACGATTCGGTGGTTCGCGTACCGGGTCTCAGCGGAGTGACCAGCATTGCTGCAGGCGAATTTCACAGCATCGCGGCGGGGGCGGACGGCACCGTCTGGGCCTGGGGCTCCAACGCCAACGGCGAACTGGGTGACGGGACGACGACGGCCAAGCTCTCCCCTGTACGGGTGGTGCAGGGGTGGACGCGATGAAAGCGGGAGCCCTCACTTCGAACTCACCGAGTCCATCAAGGCACAGGGCATCCTCCAGCCCATCCTCGTCCGCAAGGACGGCGACGGCTACCGCATCATCGCCGGCGACCGCCGCTGTAGTGCTTCATCTCACGCCCGATGACTTGGGCGGGGACGCTGGCTTCTTCTTCGACGCGGCCTCATTGGCTTCGCCGAGGAGTTCCTTCTCGACGACAGGCTTCGGCGGATTCGCCTTGAGGTAGTCGTTGCTAAGTTTCTCGGCCATTTGTTCGACCGAGCTGCGAATCACGCCGAGAAGCTCTAGCCGATGGGCGATGCCGAGGGAGCCCGCGTCAGTCCATGTCTCGGCGGTCGCAATTGCTCGTCCGTTGCTGCCTGTGACGTTCTGGCGGAGAGAGAGGCGCGTAGTATAGACAACCATTCCATCCGACGCCGAAAGCAAGTTCACACTGATGTGCGCCTGTGGCATTCCTTCTGCCGAGTACATTTCCTTCTCAGTAAGGACTCGGATCCCGCGGCGCCGGAACGTCAGCTCAGCGAGGGTGCGTAGCGCTTCTGCTGTGAGCCCAATGTTCGCGTAACCATTGCTGACGTTGACGGTGACGTGGACGCCGCTCATGTCAATCAGCGGCCAAAGGATGAAGGTATCCTCGGCCCGCGCCTGCCCCACGAAGAGCACCGCCACGAGGCCGAGCACCACACGCAGATTCCGCATGGCCCCACGCTAGGTCACAGGGGTCCCATGGCGTCAAGCCGGCCCGGGCACCCGTTGACGGGGGCGGGCGGAGCGCGGGAGGCAGGTGGGATGCGCCTCTCCGTTCTCTCAGGGCCTCCCGAGCAGCTCCAACGCGGCGGTGGTCAGCACGGTGACGCCGGTGCGCAGCGTGCGCTCGCGGTCCGGCGCGTAGACGGGCGAGTGCGGGGACGGGAGCGTCTCTCCCGCGGCCTTGGCCTCCGCGAAGCGCTTGGGTTCGGTGATGCCCAGCCACATCATCACCGCGGGCACGCCCGCGCGGCCGTACTCTGAGAAGTCCTCGCCGCCCATGACGGGCGGTGTCTCACTGAGGTTCTTCTCGCCCAGCACCTTGCCCACCGCGTCCACCAATCGCTTCGTAAGCGCGGGGTCATTGAAGGTGGCGGGCGTGCCCTCGGTGACCTTGACGTCGGGAGGACGGGGCGCTCCGGAGGCCATCGCCTCCGCTTTGGCGATGCGCTCGATGCCGGCCAGCAGCGCCTTGCGGACCTCCGGCTTGTACGTGCGCACCGTGAGCTGCAGGCGCACCTCGTCCGGGATGATGTTGTGCTTGGTGCCACCGTGGATGGCGCCCACCGTGATGACCCCGGGCTCCAGCGGGCTCTTCTCCCGGCTGATGAGTGTCTGAAGCGACAGGATGGTGCGCGCCGCCATCACCACGGGATCCACGGTGGTGTGCGGGTACGCGCCGTGCCCGCCCTTGCCGTGGAGGGTGACGTCCACCGAGTCCACGCTCGCCAGCGCATAGCCGGGGGTGAACTGCACCGTCCCCGCCGCGGCGGTGGACACGGTGTGCAGGGCCACGGCGAAGTCCGGCTTGGGAAAGCGCTTGAACAGGCCGTCCGCCAGCATCTGCCGGGCCCCCGAGCCAATCTCCTCGGCCGGCTGCCCCACCAGCATCAGCGTGCCACGCCACCGGTCCTTCGTCCGCGCCAGCAGGGTGGCCGTGCCAAGCCAGGACGTCATGTGCACGTCGTGCCCGCACGCGTGCATCACCGCGACGTCCGCTCCGGCCGCATCCTTCGACTTCGTCTTGCTGGCGTAGGCCAGCCCCGTCTTCTCCTCCACCGGCAGCGCGTCCAGGTCCGTGCGCAGCATCACCGTGGGCCCCTTGCCGTTGCGCAGCAGGGCCACCACGCCGTGCCCGCCCACCTTCGGGGTCACCTCGAAGCCGAGCTTGCGAAGGCGCTCGGCCAGCTTCGCCGCCGTCTTCTCCTCCTGGAGTGACAGCTCGGGCGTCTGGTGCAGGTCGCGGTAGAGCGCGTCCAGTTCGGGGTACAGCGCGTCCAGGCCCTCGATGGCGGTGGGAGGGGGCGCCGCCGCGAGCACGGGGCCGCCGGGCACCGCCAGGCAGGCGAAGAGCAGCGGAAGAAAGGAAAGCGTTTTCACCAGGAAGCCTCCTGTCCGTCAGGGACCCTCACTACAGCACGTACCGCGATGGGAGGCTGCTCAATCACCGGAAACCGGCATGGCGCCCCTGCCCGCGGCCCCCCGAGCGAACATCCGTCCCAGCCACGCGTCGCGCGTCGCGATGCAGGCACGCGCCACGTCGGACCGCGGGGCAATGTCATAGAAGCCGTGGAAGGCTCCGCCCCAGACGTGCAGCTCGCACTCACCGCCCGCCGCCAGGATTCCGCGCGCATAGGCGATGGCTTCATCCCGAAACGTCTCCCCTGCCGCGACGTCGATGAAGGTCGGTGGCAGCCCTCGCAAATCCGTCGCACGCCCGGGCGCGGAATAGGCAGACACCTCCGGGCCCCCGCAGCGGTCGCCCAGCACCGCCCGCCAGGCCGTCAGATTGCTGGTGCGGTCCCAGACTCCAGCGCCGTCGTACCGATGGGCGGACTCCGTCTCATTGCGGTCGTCCAGCATCGGGCATTGCAGCAGCTGTCCCAACAGCCTCGGGCCTTGCCGATCCCGGGCCAGGAGCGTGGTTCCCGCCGCGAGCCCGCCGCCGCCGCTCCCGCCGAAGATCACCAACTGGTTCGGATCAAACTTCAGCCGGCCGGCGTTCGCCGCCATCCACACCAGCCCCGCGTAACAGTCCTCCACCAGGGTGGGCGCTGGATGCTCGGGCGCCAGCCGGTATTCGACCGTCACGCAAACCGCGTCATGACGGAGCGCCCAGTCCACGAGCGGCTTCGCTCCCGCGAAGCGGGTCCCCATCACCATTCCGCCGCCATGGATGAAGTAGACCGCAGGCCCCGGAGCCGAGTGGTCCTGCCGGGAAATGACCGAGACCGTGATCCCGGCGCCCTGATACCCGGGGATGCTGACATCGACGCAGTGGACCTTCGCGTCGCCAATCAGGTCCTCCCGGGTCACGCGGCTCAAACCACGGAAGTGCTCAAGCTGCTCCAGCGTCATCTTCAGGGGCACATATCCCTCCAGCGCGGGCAGGAGGGCGGCCAGCTGCGGGTCGAAGTCGGGGGACGCGTTGGGGTAGGTCATGGGAGGTCCTGGCCCGTGATGGGGGGCATGCAGCTTCCAAGGTGCCATCTCCGAGCCCGAACAGCACTCCTCGGAGTCGTTCGCATCAACGGGGAACAAAGGCGTCGCCAATGAGCGCGCTGATGTTCCGTTCCATCACATCGGAATGCAACGTCAGGCCCGGGGGCCGACAACGCCACGCGATTCAATTTTGAGAGAGTCCGTCACATCGCTTCAACGCAGGTGCGTGAACACGGAAGGGGCCGCGGGCAGCTCCAGCCCGGGAGTCGGCAGCAGGCACGTCACCTTCGCTTCCCCGGGGAATGGCACCCAGCCCGCGCGCCACATCAGGGGGGCGGGAATGCAGGGGCCCCGCAGCATCGCGGCGCAGCTCACCCCCCGGCGCTCCATGTCCTGCATCGCCACCTGCAACAGTCGCCGCCGCTCCGTGACGGGCACGGCGTCGTCGAAGGCCATCAGGTCCACGACCTCCGCGGTCATGGTCTCCCGGCCCGTCATCCGCATGGAGTAGCTGTTGACGAACCCCCGAACCTCGCCTGCCTGCTCCAGCACGAAGGTGCGCGGCACCTCGCGGTACTGAAGCTGATGCGCCAGCCGCTCCGCCGTGTACGCGTAGCCCAGCGTCACGGACTTCATCATCCGCTGGACCAGTGCCATGCACCGGGGCAGGTCCGAGGGACGGTAGGGACGGATGCCTTGGGCCTGCGCTCGCCGGAACCGGTGCCGGAGGAACGGACGCGCCAGCGTGAACAGCGCGCGTTCCGAAGCGTGCATCGACCAGCGAGCCAGCGCCTGGGCGTCAAAGACATGCACCCAGAGCCCCATTCCATCGAGGATGCGCGCATGCTGCGTCTGGTGCCAGAAGCCAGGCCCATCCGTTCCCGCGGCCACGCAACCCAGGAGGAGCCGCGCTCCCCGCTCACGGTGTCGCAGGAGCATCTCCTGCGCCAGCTTCCCGCCAATGCCCTGTCTGCGGTGCGAGGGGGCCACGCTGGCCCAACTCCCGTAGGTGCCATCCACTTCCTGCGAGCCCAGGCGGATCCTCGCGGGCTCCGCGAACAGCGTTCCCACCAGCTTCCCATCCGCGTACGCGGCCACCAGGTAGTCGCGTGGGGCCTTGCCCTCGCGGAAGAGCAGCCAGTCAAAGAAGTGCGCGTCCCATACGGCCAGGGGAAGCTGCTTGCCGTAGAGCTCCTGCCAGACACCATTGACGAAGCGGGAGGCTTCCCCGGCGTCGCCCTCGAAGGTGCGGATCTCAACCATGCTTGCGCTCCTGAACCGGCGCATTGGCGAGGTGGATGGGGTGGGCACCGAAGAGGTGGGTGAAGAGCGCCCGGGTGGACGGGATGAGCGCATTCCAGTCAGGGATGTGGACGTGCTCCGGGCCGGTGAGCACCTTGGCGTAGATGGCCTCATAGACACGCTTGACGGTGCCGGGGGCAATGGCATCCATGTCGAAGGCCGGGACGATGCCCACCAGCTTGAAGCCGTGGTGTTCGGCGTTGAGCTGGGCCCGGGCAAGCTTCAGCGTGGAATAGTAGAGGGCCACTTCGGCGCCAATGCTCCGGCCCACGGCCTCCAGGACGGTGACTCCCAGCTGACCGATTCCCAGGGCCCGGTGCGAGGGCTTGATCGCTCCCATGGGCGCGGAGATCTGCAACCCCCGCACATTCTTTTCAAGCGTCAGCAGCCCGATGATTTCGTGTCGCTCCTGGGAGCGACACAGCATCGCATACAAAGAGCGGTCAGGACTCTCTCCGCGCAGGAAGAACTCCCGCTCGTAGAAAGAGGGCTCCAGGTGACGACTCTCCGTGCCGACCTGGATGTCTGGATACCATTCGCGCAGGTGCTCGGTGACCTGTGGGATGTCCTCCCTCGCCAACTGCTGGATGTAGCATCCTCGTGGTTCGGCGTGTCCGCTCAACATCTGACTCAGCTCGCCCCATTGCATTATTTTCATGGAGGCAGATTTTGCTGGAGAAGGAGTTGGCCGGGACAGCGCTCCCCGAACAATCTCCTTGAACTGTCATTGTTGAATCACACGCATCCTTCGCGCGTGGTGTTCTTCACAGGCGACGTGCCCGGGGGGGCACCGAGGAGTGCGCAGGGAGCCTCGGCACCCACAGGGTGCGGACACGACAGCGTCTCCGGGTCAACGGCCCAGCCCGTTCAGCAGGATGACGTAGGACTGGACCTGAGGGCGTTTTGAGCTTCAGCGGGAGCCACGGACGAAACCGCGCAGGAGCGCGGCGAGCGCCTCGGGTTGATCCTCGGGCAGGATGTGTGCGGCGTCGCTGATTCGCGCGGTCACGAGGTGGTCGCACAGCGGCGCGATCTGACGTGCGAGCGCGTCGCCAACGACGCCCCCGGCGATCGCGAGCGTCGGGACAGTCAGCCGTTCGACCTTCGCGAGGAGCCGAGCGTTTTCGGGGAGCGCGCGGTAGTGCGCGAAGGCGCAGCGGAGCGCGTCGCGGCCGCGATAGGCCTCAAGGAAGGCGGCGCGCGCCTCGGCGGGGAGGCCGCGCTTCGTGCCGATGGTGAAGAAGTGGTCGAGGTACGCCTCCTCGTGGCCCGAGATGACCGCCTCCGGCATGTCGGGGATCGCGTGGAACGCGAACCACCACGGCGGACGGAATGACTCGGCGCCAGGAAGCCCACCGAGGAGCGCCTCCATCACGACGAGCTTCTTCACGCGCGCTGGATGGCGCGCGGCGGTGAGGAACGCAATCGGCGCGCCGAGATCGAGGCCGATGAGAATCGCAGGCTCCTTCGTGTGCGCGTCGAGCACGGCGAGCGCGTCAGCGACGAGCGTGTCGAGCTCGTAGCCCGACGTCGCGCGCGTCGTTGCGCCAAGGCCCCGGAGGTCCGGTGCGATGACATGATGCTCGCTGGCGAGCGCGCGCATCACGTTCCTCCAGACGAACCAGGTGTGCGGAAATCCGTGGAGGAAGAGGAGCGGCGGCCCCCTGCCCGCCGACGCGACGTGGATCGCGATCCCGTTGGCCTCGACGACGTCATGCTGGAAATCGCTCATGGGGCCAACCATGTGCCCGCGGATACCTGGTATCAAGAGGATACCAGGAGGAGTTCAGGGGACCTGGATGGAACCAAGGCACCTGGAGGAAACCACGATGGCTGCACGCAGACCGGGAGGCCCCTTCGTAGCAACGTGCCCGACGCGTGAGCTGCTCGACCAGCTCGCTGACAAGTGGTCGGTGCTGCTCCTGCTGGCGCTTGCTGACGGGCCGGTGCGCTTCAACGCGCTGAAGCGCAAGGTCGAAGGCATCACGCAGAAGATGCTCGGCCAGACGCTGCGCCGCCTTGAGCGCAACGGCCTTGTCGAGCGCCGCGCCTTCGCGACGGTCCCCGTCACGGTGGAGTACGAGGTGACGCCGCTCGGCCGCTCGCTCTACGGCATCGTTGACGCACTCCGGAATTGGTCAATCGACCACATCGGAGGCGTCAAGAAGGCACGCGAGCGCTTCGACTCGACCCGCGACCACGTGCATGGCCGCCGTGAGATGCCCTGACGTCCGGGACACGCGTCACGATGGGTCTTCTGTCAGAACGTCAAGGACGTGCGGAACGCCGTCAAGTGCGTGAGCGGGCAGGTCCTTCCCGCACTCAGGATTTTCGCGCGGACAGAGCGCCGACGAGGCCCACCCCGAGCACCCCGATGCCCAGCGCCAGCAGGTAGAGCGCCGGGAAGACGTGGCGTTCCACCTCGATGGCGTCCCCCACGTACGCGAGCGCGAACAGCCCCACGCCCGTCACCGTCTGCGCGATGCCCAGGGCCAGCGTCGCGGACGGGCGCCAGCGCAGCACCAGCAGCCCCGCGAGCACCCACAGCCCCATGCCCAGCGGCGTGCCCAGCCCCACTCTGGCGATCGCTTCCGTGAAGGCTTTCGCCGGATCCACTCCCAGCGGGCCCACGCGCCAGGCCTCGTGGCGCGCGGCGAGCCGCTCCAGGTTGCTGCGCTCCGGGGCTTCGGGGCGGAAGGACAGATAGGCCGTCATGAAGGTCACGGTGCCGTCGCGCAGGCCCGTGTCGAGTGCACTCCAGACCTCGCGCCACGTGGCCCCAGGACGATCCAGCACCAGGAAGCGCGCGTAGGCTCCTCCGCCGCGCGTGGCCACCCACCGCGTGAACCCCCAGCGGTCCGGGCGCAGACGGTAGTTGAGCTCCTCCGGATGCCAGTCGTGCAGCGTGCCCCCGTCGAAGCAGGGGGTGATGACGTGCCCCCCGGCACAGGCCTGGACGTAGTCCCCTGGAGGCATCCCGTCGCGGGTGAGCAGTCGCTCGACAGCGGCGGGGTCCGTCAACATCCGGCCCATCACGTTGTTGGCCAGGTTGGTGTGGATGGACGTGTCGAACAGCCGCGTGAAGGCCAGCGCTCCCAGCGCCACCACCGCGAGCGACGGCGTCACCCACCGCGGCCCCTGGGGCAGCCGCCCCCAGGCGCGCAGCAGCGGATGCAGGGTGAGCAGCAGCAGCAGCACGAAGGGCGCGGTGTTCTTGCTGAACACGAAGAGAACCCCTACGGCCAGCGCGGCGAGGGC
>NZ_RAWD01000363.1:0-8985 GCF_003612065.1 Corallococcus sp. CA047B | reverse complement strand
GGGGGGCGCCTGGGGGGCGGTGGACTCCAGCTCGCGCGCGGGCCGGTACAGGGGCAGCACGAAGGCGGCCATCACGGCCAGCAGGCCCATCAGCACCAGCATCAGCGCGATGCCACGGCCCGGGCCCGTGCCCAGCAGCCCGCCGAACACGGGCCCCAGCGCGCCGCCCGGCAGCATGGCGGGCTCGAAGACGTGGTCCGCCAGCGGCCCGCCGATGAGGTACGCCACCGGCGTGGAGAACCACGCCAGGGCCATGCGCGCGGAGAACACGCGGCCCTGGAGGTCGGCGGGCACCAGCGACTGCCACAGCGCCTGGCTGCAGCTCGCGATGGGGGCGTTGAAGAACGTCAGCAGGAAGGCCGCCGCCGCGATGAGCGGCAGCGAGGGCTGGAGCCCCGCGAGCATCAGGCTCACGCCGTAGAGGATGCCCGCGCCCACGATGCCGGTGAGCCGCCGCTTCGGGCCGCCCCAGACGGTCATCAGCGCGCTGCCCACCAGCATGCCCACGCCGCTGCACGCGAGCACCTGTCCCAGCAGGGTCGGGGTGAACGCCTTCAGCACCAGCGGCGTCACCAGGATCTCCGCCAGCCCCAGCGTGAGGTTGACGATGGAGAAGTAGGCCAGCAGCCCCATCAGCCCGCGCCGCTGGAGGATGTAGCGCAGGCCGAACGTGAGGTTGGAGCCCAGGCTCTCGCGGGCCTGCTGCTCCCCCTGGGCGCTGCGCGTCGGCCGGGGCACGCGCACGACCAGGTTCGTCACCACCGCGACCGCGAACCCCACCAGGTCCAGGGTCATCACCGTGGACAGCCCGTGGTGCATCACCAGCAGCCCCGCCAGGGGAGGGGCCAGCGTGCGGCCCGCCGCCTGCGCCAGCTGCACCATCCCGCTCGCCCGGCCCAGGTGGCGCTCGGGGATGAGCACCGTGGAGGCCGCCATGAACGCCGGCTCCTGGAAGGACTCCGCCACGGCCGTCACGCAGACGCCCAGGTACACGTGCCACAGGCGCAGGTTCCCGCCGGTGTACAGCACCATGAGGCTCAGCGTGCTCAGGGCCGCCAGCGTGTCGCTCACCAGCATCACCCGCTTGCGGTCCCACCGGTCCACCACCACGCCCGAAACGGGCGACAGCAGCACGATGGGCGCCACCGCGCACAGGGTCATCGTCGCGAACTGCGTCACCGAGCCTGTCTGCTCATACACCCAGATGCCCAGCGCGAAGGATGTCAGACCCGAACCCAGGATGGACACGAGCTGGCCCAACCACAACACCCCGAACGTCGCCAGGCCGCGGCGCGATGTCTGCGTACTTGTCATGAAGTCGGATCGCTCACGCTGTTTCGCGGATTCAATGGGAGTTCCATCCTGCCACAGGCGTCTCTCAATTGCTGGTGGGGCGCATGATGCAATGAATGTCTGACACGTTTGCTTTGATGGGCGCGGGTCCGTGGAACGCGGACAGCGAATGCTTTGCCTTCACCCCTCTCTTCCCGCTGGATATCGGACATGTCTACTTCCGCTGAGCCGCAACCTGTTTCACGCCTGTTCTCGGTGTACCTGCATGGGCTCGCGTTCCTGGGTGGCTTCAACGTGATGTTGCTGGAGATGTGTGCCTTCCGGGTGCTCCAGACCACGTTCGGCTCATCCATCTATGTGACGGGCGTCCTGCTCGCGTTGGTGATGATTGCCCTGTCGGCGGGCTATTTCCTGGGCGGACGCTTCTCCCAGCGCAATGCGCCGCTGGAGTTCCTGCTCGGGGTCATCTCCCTGGCCGTGGTGTATGTCTGGGTGACGGGCGGGCTGCTCTCCGAACCGCTGCTGGATTTCAGCTTCGGCCTGCGCAAGGTCTTCTCCAGCGGGCTCGCGGGGCACCTGATGCCACCGGCGGTCGCCACGTTGATCTTCTACATGGGGCCCATGCTGGCGCTGAGCCACGTCTCGCCGTTCCTCATCCGGCTCCTGGCCACGCACCCGCGCGGGGTGGGCGCCACGGCGGGCAACCTGATGGCGGTGTCCAACGTGGGAAGCATCGTGGGCACGACGCTGCCCTCCTTCGTGCTCATCCCCCTGCTGGGCGTGCCCACGACGCTGGGCATCTTCATCGGGTCGCTGGGGCTCGTGGTGGTGGCGGGGCTGGTGCTGGTGCGCAAGCGCGCGCCCGTCACGGCGCTCGCGGGCGGCGTCTTGCTGGTGGCGGTGGTGGCCACGCCCCTCCTGCGTGACGCCTGGGCCGCGCGGGCCCCCGCTTCAGCGGCGGAGCACCCCGTCTTCGAATCCGAATCCCTCTACGGGAACGTGAAGATCTTCCGCTCCCAGGACGGCGACGGGGACGAGAAGCTGGAGTTCATGCCGTCGCGCGACTACGTGCACTCCACCGTCTACCCGGGCCAGCCGCTGAAGGATCAGTTCACCACGGCCTACGCGAACGTGGGCCTCTCCCGCGGGGCCGGGCGCTACCTCATCCTCGGGACCGCGCTGGGCGGGGTGGTGTCCGCCATCCTGGAGGCCAACCCCCAGGCGCGCATCACGGCGGTGGAGATTGATCCGCTGGTGATGGACCTGGCGCAGCGCTACGTGCCGGCGATGCGCAGCCCCAACGTCCGCCGGGTGGTGGAGGACGCGCGCCTGTTCCTGCGCGAGGACACCCAGGAGTACGACTACATCGTCGTGGACATCTTCTCCGGCGAGCAGCTGCCCGCGCACTGTGTCAGCCAGGAGTTCTTCTCCCTGGCGCTGGCGCGGCTCGCGCCGGACGGGGTGCTCCAGATGAACACCAACCTGTGGGACTTCCACATCACCACGGGGCTGGAGCAGCCGGAGCCCTTCGTGCCGGTGCGGCACATCCACTCGGCGCTCTTGCGCGCGGGCTTCGCCTCGCTCTTCCAGAGTGACTTCTTCGAACACGGCCACCTGTACGCGTTCCGCCAGCCGACCCCGGAGGCGGAGGTTCGCGGGGCGCTGGCCCGGGGCGCGTTGGATCCTTCCGTGGAGCCGAACCTGCGGGCCTCCTACGGGATGACGGCGCTGGCGCTGGTGCCCATCCCGGACGCGGAGCGGGAGCTGCGGCCCTTCACGGACCACTGGCTGCCGGAGCACCTGCTGCACCTCAAGGACAACTTCGACCTCTACCTCCGGGCGCTGGCGCGCGCGCGGCAGTCGCCGGAGTGGAAGACGCGGGTGGAGGCGGCGGGGGACACGCAGCTGCGCTTCATCAGCGCGCGGCACTACGCGGATGTGGGCGCGTCCGGCGCTCCGTCGTATGACGGCTACCGCGCGTACATGAAGGGCGAGGGCGGCGCGGACTACTGCCGCGACGTGCTGGCCTGGGCGAAGCAGGCGCCGGCGAACACGCTGTTCCTGGACCTGTCGCGCTACCTGCACACGCGCGTCATCCACGCCTGTGAGCACGCCCTGTCTTCCCAGGGGACGGAGCTGCCCGGGGCGGGGACCCCCGAGGGCGCCTTTCGCCGCTACGTCAGCGCCGCGCTCCTGGTGGATGACAACCAGGGCGCGAAGGCCGTGCCGCTCCTGGAGGAGATCCTCAAGGCCCGGGCCGTGCTCTGAGCGTCCCGGGAGCGGCCCCGTCCCACGCCCGGAGGCCGCTCAGGGAATGAGCTTGCGGCGGCGGAAGTCCGCGAAGAGGTCGCGGAACATCGCCTCCGTCTCCACATGTTCGTGGAAGCCGAACCGGCGGGCCTTGGAGCCGTCCGCGACGAAGTCGTAGCCCGTGGAGAACACACCCTGGGCGAACGGCCACGCGGACACGTCCTGGTACGAATTGCGCGCGAGCCCGTGCTTCTCCACCATCGCGTTCCAGCGCGGCCCCTTGTCCGCCATCACGTCCACCAGCGACAGGGGCAGGGGAGGGGCCACCTCCAGGTCGAACGAGCGGGCGATCTTCGGCCACATCTCGCTCCACCGGAACTGATCGCCGTTGTTGATGTTGAACGCCTGGTTGGCGGCCCTCGGCTCCGTGGCGGCCCACACGGTGGCGCGCGCCAGGAGCCCGGCATCCGTCACCTCCAGCAGGATGTCGTACGCGGTCGGTGTCCCCGGGAAGCGCAGTGGAAGGCCCAGGTCCTTCGACATCGCCGCGTACACGGCGATGGCCAGCGTCAGGTTCATCGGGTTGCCCAGCGCGTAGCCGGCCACGATGGACGGACGGATGGCCGACCACGTCCACGCCTTGCCCTGCTGCCGCTGCTCCAGGAAGTCCTGCTGCTCCACGTTGAACTCGGGCGGCATGTGGGCCGCGTCCGTCTCCCGGGCCGGCGTCTTGAACGGGCCCAGGTGCGCGCCGTAGACCTTGTAGCCCTGCATCAGGCTCACGTGCTTCAGCCCCTTGGCGACGGGCTCCACCGCCTCCACCACGTTGACGAGCATGGCGAGGTTGGGCGCCACCATCGCCACGGGGGTCGGCCGGTCCTGGAACGCGGTGTAGAAGAGGTGCGTCACCTGCGTAAGGCCGCCCAGCTTCTTGCGGCAGTCCTCCGCGTCGAGCAGGTCCACCGAGACGTAGCGCACCCTGTCGCGATCCTCGCCGCCGCGCCGGGACAGGCCGATGACCTCCCAGCCTTCCAGTGTCTCCAGGTGGGCGATGAGGTTGAGTCCGATGATTCCATGGGCCCCGACGACCAGGGCCACGTTCTTGTGCGTGCGCATGCTGTCCTCCACGCGGCCCGTTGTGGGAGCGCTTCCGGCGCCGCAAGAGGTCTAGTATTCGCGGGCGCTGGCACCGGACAGGCACTCCGTGGGCACAGCACTTGTGAGTTCAATTCCATGGCGCGTCTGGACATCAACCGCTCCGGAGAGATGGAAGTCTTCGTCCGGGTCGTCGAACAGGAGGGGTTCTCCGCCGCGGCGCGCACGCTGCGGATGACGCCGTCGGCGGTCAGCAAGCTGGTCGCCCGGTTGGAAGCCCGCCTGGGAGCGCGCCTCCTCCACCGCAACACCCGGGGCTTCCAGCTCACCTCGGAGGGCTGTGTCTTCTACGAGCGCAGCGTCCAGGTGCTCGCGGAGCTGGAGGAAGCCGAGCGCGGCGTCGCCACCAACGAGGCGCCGTCGGGCCGCGTGCGCGTCAACACCAACGTCCCCTATGGCACGCACTTCCTCCTGCCCCAGGTGCCCGCGTTCCTCGCGCGCAACCCGGGCATCACGCTGGACGTCGCGCTCACGGATCAGGTGGTGGACCTGCTGGAGGAGCGCGCGGACGTGGCCATCCGCGCGGGTCCGCTCAAGTCCTCCAACCTCATCGCGCGCAGGCTGGGGGAGACGCGCAAGATGATCGTCGGCGCGCCGGAGTACCTGAAGCGCGCGGGCATGCCGAAGACGGTGGCGGAGCTGGAGCGCCACAACCGCATGAGCGCCAGCCACGTGCCCACCCTGGAGCACTGGCCCGTGGTGGAGCGCGGCGCCGTCGTGAACGTGCCCTGCGCCGGCAACGTGCAGGCCAGCGACGGCGAAGCGCTGCGGCGGCTGGCGCTCGTGGGCACGGGCCTCGCGCGCATCGCGGCCTTCCAGGTGCGCGAGGACGTGGCGGCCGGACGGCTGGTCCCGGTGCTGGAGGAGCGCAACCCGGGGGACACCGTGGTCTTCCACGCGGTGTTCCTGGATCCCGCGCGGCACCTGCCGGCGCGGATCCGGGCGTTTCTGGACTACTTCAGCGAGGTGGGCATGGGCTGACGCGGGAGCACCCGGGCCATGGGGCCCGCCGTGGTGTCCATGCCGTGGATGAACGTGTGCTGCTCCACGTGCACGGACTCATGGAAGTCAGGCTCGCCGCCCTGGCCATTCCAGTCCACGCGGTCCATGCGGATGATGCGCGACGAGTGCGGCAGCAGCGTCGCGGGGTCCGTCACCAGCTCCAGCTCCACTCGCGCGTAGGTTCCCTCCGTCTCGTCCGTCTGTCCCACGGGCTCCCGCACGACATGCAGCCGCGCGCACCGGGGCTCCGGATCCGCGTCGGAGCAGGGCACGCCCACGTCCAGTTGCTGGCGCTCCTCCGCGGGGACCTCTTTGACCTTCTTGCGACCGGCGCCCACATTGATCGTCGAGGCGATGACCTCCAGCTTCCCTGGCTTGAGGCGCGCCCCGTGCCAGCTGCCCACCCACTGGTTCCACTTGTCCCGGACATCCTGCTCCAGCCCGGCGGCGATGCCTCGGGTCATCTGGGCCTTCTTCCGTGGGCTGAGCGGCAGCGCGTCCAGGAAGGCCTGGGCGGGGCTGTCCTCCAGCGGATCAATGCCCTGGAAGTCGCCCTGCGCGTCGATGATGCCCGTGGCCAGGGGCTCGACGAAGGTGGGGACCGGGGACTCGATGAGCTCCACGTCGTGGAAGGACAACCGCCGCTGGCCCTCGTCGTCCACCGGGCCCAGCGTCATCGTGAACCGGCGCTGCGCCGTCGTCCGGCCGCTCCAGTCCGTCCGCACGTCCAGGGTGTGGGTCACCCGCATGGACGCCTGCTCCGGCCAGCCGTAGTGCAGCGTCACCAGGCCCTTGCCCCCGGCACCGCCCAGGGTGGCGCACCCGGAGGCTCCAGCGGAGAGGACGGCGGCGATGAGCCAGGGACGGAGGAGGGAGGCCATGTCTCGTCAGGATAACAACGCCCCGGCGCCCGCGCGGCATGACGTGAAGCCCCGCCGCGCGGATCCGACACCGGCTCAGGCCAGGGCCGCGGTGCCGCGCCGCAGGCCCGCGTACTCCAGCGCCGCGAACAGCGCGACCGCCGCCGCCTGCGCCGCGACGAACAGCATCCCCAGCCCCGTGGGCGTCGTGGGGCCGTGGGTCATCAGGAGCACGCTGTCCACCACCCACAGCGCGTTCACGGCGACCACGAACCACACCGGCCACGCGGGCAGGGTGTCCCGCGACGCCAGGTACCCGAGCAGCAGGGCGAACGGAATCAACCCGAGTCCCGCCATGCGCAGGAGCCCGGGCTCCAATCCCAGCAGGGGGCCCAAGGGGGCCGCGGCCGCCGCCATCAACAGGCCCATGGCCCCACTGGCGACGGCGTCCAGCAGCAGCGCGCGACGCAACAGGCTTCCCGACACGTTCTTGAGGCTCATGGCACACGTTCCCTTGCGAGGAGGTTGGAGACGACGGGGCACAAGATGCGAGCCGGCCCGTGCGCTGTCGATTACCTCCGAGGGAATGGAAGCGATGACGTGCGCCCCCTATCTTCGGGCCATGACCAGCCTTCAGCAGAGCCGTCCCGTCGGAGAGCTGCTGCGCGGTTGGCGTCAGCGGCGGGGCCTGAGCCAGATGGATCTCGCGTTGCGCGCGGAGGTCTCCACCCGTCACGTCAGCTTCCTGGAGACCGGCCGCTCCCAGCCCAGCCGCGACATGCTGCTGCACCTGGCGGAGGAACTGGACGTGCCCCTGCGAGACCGCAACGGGCTGCTGGTGGCCGCGGGCTTCGCGCCCGTCTACGCCGAGCGACCCCTGGACGACCCCGCGCTGCGGGCCACGCGCGAGGCCGTGGAACTGGTGCTCGCGGGCCATGAGCCGTACCCGGCGCTCGCGGTGGATCGGCACTGGACGCTCGTCACCGCGAACCGCGCGGTGGGCGTGCTGCTCGCGGATCTGCCTCCGGAAGTGCTCCAGCCGCCCATCAACGTCCTGCGTCTGAGCCTGCATCCCTCCGGGCTCGCGCCGCGCATCGAGAACCTGCGCCAGTGGCGCGACCACGTCCTCACGCGGCTGCACCGGCAGGTGGACGTCACGGCGGACGCCACGCTCGCGGCGCTGCTGGAGGAGCTCAAGGGCTATCCGGTGCCGGAGGCGGCCGTGGAGGGCAAGGAGCGCGACTTCGCGGGCGTGGTGGTGCCCCTGCGCGTGCGCACGTCGCTGGGGCGGCTGTCCCTCTTCAGCACCACCACGGTGTTCGGCACGCCCGTGGACATCACGCTCGCGGAGCTGGCCATCGAGTCGTTCTTCCCGGCGGACCCGGAGACGGCGGAGGTGCTGCGGCGGGCCGCCTCCGAGCGGTCCCGCCAGGACACGTAGGGCCGAGCGACTACTTCTTCACGCGCACGGTCTGGAGCGCCGTGCCCCAGGAGACGAGCTGATCCAGCAGGGTGCTCACGCCCTTCTCCTTGCTGGGGTCGGGCTTGAAGACGGCGAAGTTCTCGAAGTCGGTGAAGAGTGACAGCTGTACCTGGGCGCGCACGGTGGCCATCTGGAGCTCGGCGGCGATGAGGCGCAGTTGCTCCACCGCGCGCACCCCGCCCGCGCTGCCGTAGCCCACGAAGCCGGCGGCCTTGTTGTTCCACTCGCGATAGACGAAATCGAGTGCGTTCTTCAGCGCGCCAGACGTGCTGTGGTTGTACTCGGGCGTGACGAAGACATACGCGTCGTACGCGGCCACCTTCGCGGCCCAGGCCAGGGTGTGGGGCTGGGTGTACTTGCCTTGGGACGGTGGGGTCGGCTCGTCCAGCAGGGGCAGGTTGAAGTCCTGGATGTCGACGATGTCGTACTCGGCGTCGGTGCGCTTCTTGGCGATGCCGTGCACCCAGTTGGCGACGGCATCCGCCTTGCGGCCCGGCCGGGTGCTTCCAACGACGATGGCCACCTTGATCATTTGCGCGCTGCTCCTGGAAAGGGGCGGAAGACCGCCGCCGCGCCCGACCTTCCCCGTGTGTCGCCCCGAGGGAAAGAAGGTTCGCCAGGAGTCTGTCCGGGACCCGACCCGTGCCCGGCCTTCTGCCCGGAAGGTGGCGGAGGGCCCGCCCCTGGGCTAAGCGTACGGGCAACTTCTCCGCCTGCTTCCTTGCGCCGGGGCAGGCCCTCCGCTACCGATCCGATACCGTGAACGACGACACGCCCGAATCCTCGCAGGAGCTGGCCGAAGTGCTCCTGGACGTGCGCCGCCACCTGCTCTGGCAGGAGGAGAACGGTGGCCGCGCGCTCCTCGTCGACGCGAAGGTCGCCGCTGACCTCCAGCAGCAGCGCGCCGCCTCCGGTTCGGTGCGCTCGATGATTGCCCGCAAC
>NZ_RAWD01000362.1:0-8999 GCF_003612065.1 Corallococcus sp. CA047B | reverse complement strand
CCGTGGTCAGCAGGGCCCCCACCCAAGCCATCATCGCGATTCTCCCCCGTCCTCACCCACCCCGAAGCTAGGGATGGGAGGCGGGGGAGCAATCCAGCGGAGGCCTGCCGTGGAGGATCCACCCCTCCCGAAGCGGAGTGGTGGACACACATCCACCGCGCGACGCCTCCCGGTTCACGGAAGCAGCGAAGCGCGGCGGGTGGAAGCGACTACTTCGCCTTGCGGCGGCGCGTGCCCGCGTCCGGCACGGTGGTCGTGCCCGCGTCCACGCCCGTGTCCAGGGTGCCCGCGTCCGACACCGTGCCCGCGTCCGGAACGGCCGTGGCCAGCGGCGGCGGCGGATTGACGAGCTTCAGCGAGTCGAAGAACGCGTCCGCAGCCGGCGCGCCGGAGTTCGGGTTGAAGAGCACCAGCAGCGTGTACATGCGCGCGCCCACCAGGATGTTGCGCGCCCGGAGCTCGCCCACCGTCGGGGAGCTGACCGTGTAGGCCTTGCCCGGGTAGCCACCCTCCAGGGTGAAGTCCTTCTCGTCCTTCAGGGTGCCGTTGACCTCCTTGGCCAGGCCGTCCCGACCCTCGTTCAGCAGGGCCTCGGGAGGACGGCTCGCCACGAGCTTCTCCGGGTAGTCCGCGATGCTCACGGAGTAGAGGACGTCCATGGCGCGAGCCGAGTACGCGGCCGTGGACACCGTGCCGGAGCCCAGCGGGACCTGCTTGCGGGCAATCTGCGGCTCCGCGGGCATGCCGATGCTGAAGCCTTCCGGCGCGTCGTAGGCCTTGAACTCCGGGCCCGTGGGGGCGACGTCCCCGCCCTCGTTGGGGACATCTTCGATGGTGGACTGGGCCTGCCGGCCGTCACCGCCGCCAGAGGAACCGGAGCTGCCGTCGGTCTTCTGCTGGCTGGCGCACGCGCCGGCGATGAGGGCGAGGGTGGTGAGCGAAGCAAGAAGGAGGCGGGACAACGGACGCATGGGCACGCTTCCTGATGTGAAAGATGGGGAGAAAACGAGATGTCCTGTCGGACGCTAGACGAAGTGCTCCGCCGCTGACTACCCGAGTTTCAAGGCGCGGCGAGGAACTGGCGGCGCCTCCTCCCCCACAAGCGTCGGGGGGAGGACACCGCCCCCAGGCCGGAAAGTCGGCTTTGGGAACTATTCGCCCAGGTACGCGCGCCGGACCTCGGCGCTCTCCAGGAGCGCCTTGCCGGCGCCGGCCATCACCACCTCGCCCGTCTCCAGCACGTAGCCGTAGTGGGCGGCGTTGAGGGCCAGGTGCGCGTTCTGCTCCACCAGCAGCACGCTGACGCCGGTGGCGTTCACCTCGCGCAGCGTGCGGAAGATGGTCTCCGTCACCTGCGGCGCGAGGCCCAGGGACGGCTCGTCCAGGAGCAGGAGCTGCGGCTTGCTCAAGAGGGCCCGGGCGATGGCCAGCATCTGCTGCTCGCCGCCGGACAGCGTGCCCGCGAGCTGGCGGCGGCGCTCCTTGAGCACCGGGAAGAGCGTGAAGCCCTTCTCCATGTCCTGCTCAATCTGGGCGGTGTCCCTGCGCAGGTACGCGCCCAGCTCCAGGTTCTCCTGCACGGTGAGGTTGGGGAAGATGCCCCGCCCCTCCGGCGCGTGCGCCATGCCGCGCGGCACCAGCTGGTGCGCCTTGAGGGCCGTGGTGTCCTTGCCCTCCAGCGTGATGCGCCCCGCCGCGGCCTTGAGCATGCCGCTCACCGCGCGCAGGGTGCTCGTCTTGCCCGCGCCGTTGGCGCCAATGAGGGCCACCATCTCGCCCTTGCCCACCTGCAGGGACACGCCCCTCAGCGCCTGGATGGCGCCGTAGCGGACCTGGAGCCCCTCCACCGTGAGCAGCGGCGCGAACGCGCGGCGCTCGCCCAGCACCTTCGTCGGCTCGCTCACGCCGCGCCTCCGTGGGATTCCAGGTAGCTGTCGCCCAGGTACGCCTCGATGACCTTGCGGTCGCTTCGCACCGCCGCCGGGGCACCGCGCGCGATGGTCTCTCCGTGGTCCAGCACGGTGATGGTCTCGCAGATGCCCATCACCAGCTTCATGTCGTGCTCGATGACCAGCACCCCCAGCGAGAACTCGTCGCGCAACCGGCGGATGAGCACCATCAGGTCCGCCTTCTCCCGCGTGTTCATGCCGGCCGCGGGCTCATCCAAGAGCAGCACCTTGGGCCGCGTGCCCAGCGCGCGGGCGATCTCCAGGCGGCGCTGTTCTCCATAAGGCAGGTTCTTCGCCTCCTCGTCGCGGCGGTGCGACAGGCCCATCACGTCCAGCAGGTGCTCCGCCTGGCGCGTGAGTTCGCGCTCCTCCCGCTGGAAGCCGGGGGTGAGCAGGAGCGCGCGCCACCAGTCGCGGTAGTTGCGCAGCGCCGTGCCCACCTTGGCGGCCTGGCCCAGCTTCACCGGGTGCAGGGCGCCCTGCGCGCGGCAGGCCACCTTCACGTTGTCCAGCGCGGTGAGCGCGCGGAACAGGCGGATGTTCTGGAACGTGCGCGCGAGGCCCAGGTGGTTGATTTGATGCGGCACCCAGCCGTTCACCTTCTGCCCGGCCACGCGCACCTCGCCCTCGGTGGGCTGGTACACGCCGGTGAGCACGTTGAAGGCGGTGGACTTGCCCGCGCCGTTGGGCCCGATGAGGCCCAGGAGGTCCCCCTGGCGCACGGAGAGGTTGAAGTCCGTGAGGGCCTTGAGGCCCCCGAAGCGGATGCTCACCCCGGACGCCTGGAGCATCGCGTCCTGTGACGTGGCGGCCACGCTCATGACAGCCCCTTCTTCCTGCGGGGAAGCCAGCGCGGCAGCACGTCCCACAGCTCCTTCGTGCCGAACAGGCCCTGGGGGCGGGCCAGCATCAGCACCACCAGCAGCACGCCGTACACGGGCATGCGGATCTGATCCACCTTCTGCGCCAGGCTGCCCTCGGCGCCCATCGCGCCGAACAGCGAGCGCAGGCCCTCCGGCAAGAGCGTGAGGAAGATGGCCGCGACGATGGCGCCCGTGGTGGAACCCAGGCCGCCCAGCACCACCATGACGACGATCTCCATCGACTTCACGAAGGTGAACGAGCCGGGGTTGATGATGGGCACGAAGTGGGCGAACAGGCCGCCCGCGATGCCGGCGAAGAACGACGAGATGACGAACGCGCGGACCTTGTAGCCGGTGGTGTCCACGCCCATGGCCTCGGCGGCGACCTCATCCTCGCGGATGGCCCACAGGCTGCGGCCGTGACTGGAGCCCGCGATGCGGCGGGCCACCAGCACCACCAGGAAGACCCAGAAGTACACCATGGCCACGCTGGAGAACTGCGGGATGCCCGACAGCCCCAGCGCGCGGCCAAACGCCTCCGTGTTCTGCACGAAGACGCGGATGATTTCGCCAAAGCCCAGCGTGACGATGGCCAGGTAGTCCCCGCGCAGGCGCAGGGACGGCAGCCCCACCAGGAAGCCGCAGAGCGCCGCGCAGACGCCGCCCGCGAGCAGCGCCACCACGAAGAGCACCTGGTCGCTGGCGGCCACCGGCAGGAAGGACAGCGCCACCTCCTTGAGCGACAGCGACGTGACGCCGGCGATGTACGCGCCCACCGCCATGAAGCCCGCGTGGCCGATGGAGAACTGGCCCGTCATGCCGTTCACGATGTTGAGGCTCACCGCGAGGATGATGTTCACCCCCACGACGGACAGGAGATAGGTGGCGAAGGGGGAGGCGCCCAGCGTCCACTCGGCCAGCGCCAGCACCGGCAGCGCAAGGAGCACGGGCAACAGGCCGCGCAGCGCCGGGGGAATGGGGCCCGCCATGTCGTCGGGCAGGGTCGTCGCGCCAGGGGTCGCCATCAGACCTTCTCCGCCGCGACCCGGCCGAAGAGGCCGCCCGGCTTCACCAGCAGCACCAGGATGAGGAAGCCGAAGGCCACCGCGTCACGCCAGGTGCTGGCCGCGTAACCCACGACGAACTCCTCCACGAGTCCCAGCAGCAGCGCGCCCACCACCGCGCCCGGCACGTTGCCGATGCCGCCGATGACCGCCGCCACGAAGGCCTTGAGGCCCACGTACAGGCCCATGAGCGGACTCACCGACGTGTCCTTGATGGCGTAGAGCAGGCCCGCGCCCGCCGCCAGCGCGCTGGAGAGCATGAACGTCAGCGCGATGATGCGGTCGGTGGGGATGCCCATCAGCGCCGCGGTGCGGTGGTCCCAGGACACCGCGCGCATCGCCTTGCCGAAGCGCGTCCGGTACACGAGGAACTGGAGCGCGCCCATCAGCGTCACGGCGATGAGGAAGCTGATGACCTGCCAGTTCCACACCACCACGTCGCGGTCGCCCACGATGAACCACTCGGTGGGGACGATGACCTCCGGGAAGGCCCGAGGGGAGGCGCCCGGCAGGAAGCCGATGTCCAGTTGGAAGCCGTACGACAGCGCGAACGAGATGCCGATGGCGGTGATGAGCGCGGTGAGGCGCGGCTTCTCGCGCAGCGGCCGGTAGGCGAAGCGTTCAATGAGGAAGCCGAGCAGCGCACAGCCCCCCATGGCCACCGCGAAGATGACGACCACGCCCCAGAGGGAACGCTGCGCCTCGCGCCCGAGGGCGAAGGCGGTCGCGTAGCCCATGTAGACGCCGACCATCATCACGTCGCCGTGGGCGAAGTTGATGAGCTTGAGGACGCCGTACACCATCGTGTAGCCCAGTGCGACCAGGGCGTAGATGGTGCCGGAGGCCAGTCCGTTGATGAGGTGCTGGAGAAGCTGCGACATGCCGGGTGGGGGCCCTGACTACGGAGCGATGGTGGTGACGTAGGTGGACTTGCCGTCCGCGACCTTCAGCACCACGGCGGACTTCACCGCGTTGCGCTTCGCGTCCAGCGTGATGACGCCCGCCACGCCCGGGAAGTCCTTCGTCTGCGCGATGGCCTCGCGCAGCGCCGGGCCGCTGGTGTCCGGGGCACGCTTCAGCGCGTCGATGGCGACCCGCGCGGCGTCGTACGCCAGCGCCGCGAGCGCGTCCGGCACCGCGCCGTTGTAGTCCGCCTTGTAGTCCGCGATGAACTTCTTCACGCGCTCGTCCGGGTTGTCCGGCGAGTAGTGGTTGGAGAAGTAGCTGCCGTCGATGGCGCTGCCGCCCAGCTCGAAGAGCTTCTCGGAGTCCCAGCCGTCGCCGCCCATCAGCGGCACCTTCAGGCCCAGCTCGCGCGCCTGCCGGGCGATGACGCCCACCTCGCTGTAGTAGCCCGGCACGTAGATGCCTTCCGGCTGCGTCTTCTTGATGGCGGTCAGCTGCGCGCGGTAGTCCGTGTCGCCCTGGCTGTAGCTCTCCGTGACCGTGATCTTGCCGCCCAGCTCCGCGAACTTCTGGCGGAACACCTCCGTGAGGCCGATGGAGTAGGCGCTCTTGTTGTCCTGGAGCACCGCGACCTTGTTGAGCTTGAGGTTCTCCCGGGCGAACTTGGCCATCACGAAGCCCTGGAACGGGTCGATGAAGCAGACGCGGAAGATGTTGTCGCCCTTCTCCGTCACGGTGGGGTTGGTGGACGAGGGCGTAATCATCGGCACGCCCGCCGCCTGCGCCTTCTCCGCCATGGCGAGCGAGCTGGACGAAGCCACCTCGCCCAGGATGAGCACCACCTTGTCCTGGGTGATCAGCCGGGTGACGGCCTGGGCCGCTTCCTCGGGCTTGCTCTGGTCGTCGTAGACGCGCACCACCAGCTTCTTGCCCTTCACCCCGCCCGCCGCGTTGGCCTCCTTCAGCGCCAGCGCGATGCCATTGCGGCTGGAGATGCCGAAGGTGGCCTGTCCGCCCGTCAGCGCGCCCACTTCGCCCAGGACGATGACGTCGTCACCCGCCGGAGCGCCACCGCCCTGCGCCGTGGCCGGGACCTGCGCCGCGGGCTGGCCGCCGCCCTCTCCCGTGGGCTGCGTCTTCTTCTCGCAGGCGACCGCCAGGACGGCGAGCGCGGCGAGGAGCATCGGGGCAAGTCGTCGCATGTGGGGGTTCCCTCCGGGGGGAGATGACGGCAAAGCCCCGGTTTTCTAGGGGAGCCCTCCCCATGGGTCAAGCGCACAGCTTGGGACCGGACGCTCGCGAACACCCTGGAACAGCGCTGTCGTGTGCCCTGCCCCCTCCGGGCGTCCCCCGGGACTCAGCCTCCGGAAGGCGTCCCTGGCTCCCTCCAGAAGTGCTCCCGGCCCGACGGACCGCGTCGAAGCGGGGGCGCCGGCCGGACGTCCCGGTCCCCTTCCGCCGCTTCCCCCGACACGCCCAGTGCGCGCGCCAGCGCGTCCGCGCAGGGATGCCATGCCCCGTCGTTCGAGGGCCAGGCAGGCGGCTCTCCGGCGAGCGCCGTCGTTTCAGCGCGGGCCTTCGCCAGGGGGAACGCGGTGGGAAGGACCGCCTTCGACGCGGCCGCGGAGGCCCGGCGGCGCAGGAGTCCGCCGGCCACCAGCACCCCCACCATGCCGGCCATCCACCCCAGGCCCCGGCCCGGAGCGCGGAACCGGGCGCCGTGAGCACCGTGACGGCGGGGAGTCGAAGGGCTCCCGCTCCACGGCATGCCGCTCCACCGCTTCAACCCCCGGCCTGGACCTGTGCCACGCATGGAAGGCTCCTCTGATGGGGACCGGCGCACCCGGACCCGCGCCAACACAGTGGGGCGTCCGGTGCAGCGCGGCCAGCAGGGGGATGGGTCGCTTCACTCCTGCACGCCCGGTGTCCAGACAGGAGGCAGGGAAGCGCGCACCGGGGGCCTGACAACGGCGGGCTGGGTGACGAGCCCCCGGATCACCCAAGGGCAGGGGTTTCCTTGTCAGTTACTGGACCCAACTTCCTGCTGATGGCC
This sequence comes from Corallococcus sp. CA047B, assembly GCF_003612065.1. Lineage (NCBI taxonomy): Bacteria > Pseudomonadati > Myxococcota > Myxococcia > Myxococcales > Myxococcaceae > Corallococcus > Corallococcus sp. CA047B. Next base: position 2,164 of record NZ_RAWD01000362.1, on the reverse strand, counting down.
GTGGCGGGCACCTCGCGTCCCTTTCCCCCCAGGAGCCCCGACCCATTGCGACGGACGACGTTCCGGCGCTCCGCCTGGCCACAACCGACCCGACGTGAAGTCACAAGGAGCCAGTCCATGATCAAGCGCATTGATATCAAGGAAGGCATGGTCGTCCGCAGCAGCGACGGCGAGAAGCTGGGCAAGGTGTTCGCCATCAGCGAAGGCGAGTTCCACATCGAGAAGGGCATGTTCTTCCCGAAGGACTACCTGGTCCGCTACATGGAGGTGAGCGACATCCGCAACGGGGAGATCTACCTCAACCATGGCCGTGAGGCGTTGAGCAGCCTGTCCGATGCGAGCAACGCCGGCGCCCTGGGGACGGCGACCACCGGCACGATGGGGACCGTGAAGACGGGGACGCAGAAGGTCGTCGGCGACGTACCGAGGACCGGCCTGAAGGACACCCGTCTGGAGTCACGGGCCAACCTCAAGGACGCCGAGCGCATCGCGAGCGAGGACGTCACGCTGCGCACCCACCACGAGGAGCTGGAAGCCATCAAGCACCAGCACCGTGCGGGCGAGGCCCAGGTGAGGAAGGTCGTCGTGGAGGAGATGCGGACCATCACCGTCCCGGTGCGCCACGAGGAGGTGGAGGTCGTCCGCCGCGCGGTGGCGCCGAACACGCCCGACACGGCCGACTTCCGCGAGGAGACCATCCGCATCCCGCTGAGCGCGGAGGACGCGGAGCTGCAGAAGCGGGTCTACGCGGATGAGGACATCGACATCCGCAAGCGCTCCATGGAGGAGACCCGCAGCATGGAGGGCCGCGTCCGCCACGAGGAGGTGGAGGGCGTGACGGTGGTGCGCACCGAGGAGGAGCTGGACGAAGACAAGCGCCGCATCGGCTACAAGGCGGACGCCGACCTGGATCCGCTCAAGCGCCGCTAGTCCTCACCGTGCGACATCCGTCGGGCCTTGTGCCTTCCTCCCGCATGCCGCCTTCCCGCGGCGTGCGGGGACTTCTTCAGCGCCGCTTTCCACCGGGACGCGGCGCGGGAGGGGCGACCGGGGTCGCGCGCGTCGGAGCCTCGCGGGCCGGATTGACGCCCGTCTCCATCCGCTGCGAGTCGCGCAGGCGCTCCGGGAAGAGCCGGGCCGTGAGGGCCGCCAGCACCGTGTCACGCGCGGGGGGACACGCGGCCACCAGCCGGTCCGCCATGGCGTGGGCGGTGTCGAAGCGGGACTCGGGCGCCTTGGACAGCGCCACCGACAGCACGTTCCACAGGGGCATCGGCACCTCCGGGGGCCGGGGCAGCTTGTCCTGGCAGATGGCCTTCATCGTGGCCAGCTCGTCATCGCGGTCGAAGGCGCGCGTGCCGGTGAGCGCCTGGTAGAGGATGAGCCCCATGGCGAACAGGTCGCTTCGCGCGTCCAGCCGCTGGCCCAGCGCCTGCTCCGGGGACATGTAGAGCGGCTTGCCCTTCACGATGCCCGGCAGCGTCACCGTGCGCTGCGCGCGCACCTTCGCCACGCCGAAGTCCAGCACCTTCACCTGACCGTCGAACCCGATCATCAGGTTGTGCGGCGACAGGTCGCGGTGCACCAGCTCCAGCGAAGCGCCGTCCTCGCCCTTGAGCGCGTGCGCGGCGTGCAGCCCCATCAGCGCCTGGGACACCACGGCGGACGCCACCGCCGGCTCCAGCGGGCCCTTGTTCGCGCGCAGCAGCCGGTCCAGGTCGATGCCGTTCACCAGCTCCATGGCGATGTAGTACGCGCCCTGCGCCTCGCCGAAGTCGTAGACGTGCACGAGGTTGGGGTGCGACAGCCGCAGGCCGATTCTCGCCTCGTCCAGGAACTGCTGCACCATCTCCGGCTGCGCCGTCAGGTGCGGCAGGATGCGCTTGAGCGCCACCAGCCGGCCCAGGCCCTCCGGCCCGCGCGTGCGCGCCACCAGCACCTGCGCCATGCCGCCCGTGCCCAGGGGCTTCACGACCTCATAGCGGCCAATGCGCCCGCGCTGCACGGGCGTGCCGTCCGAGTCCAGTTCGTCCAGCCGCTCCAGCGGCCCGCGGCCGTCCGTCAGCGCCAGGAAGGACAGCACCGCCGAGTCCAGCTGTTCGCCAATCGCCTCCACCAGCCCCATCACCCGCCCGCCGCCGTCCTCGAAGGCCCCGTCCACCAC
>NZ_RAWD01000361.1:0-9050 GCF_003612065.1 Corallococcus sp. CA047B | reverse complement strand
CCATCTTCCCGCGCTTGAGCGCGATGACCCGTCCCACCAGCTCGCCTCCCGGCGCATGGGGCCCGCCCAGGAGCGGCTCCGTCACCCAGGGCTGCGTGGAGAGCACCACCTGGGCGGCCAGCCGGGGCCCGTTGCGCACCAGGGCCACGTCCCCGCGCGCCAGCCGCTCCGGGCCGCATCTGAGCAGGCGGACGGCGTCCCCGCTGCGCAGGAGCGGATAGAGGCTCCGCCCCATGCCGCGCACCCACAGCCGGTGGCCGAAGGGCAGCGCCGCAAGCAGGTCCGCGAGCTCGGCCGTCGAGACGCCACCAGAGGGCATGGCGGACACTCTGTCATGAAGGCGCCGTGGGGACAGGCTCCGCGACACATCCCCCACCCCGGCTTCGTCCGGAACCAGCTATGACACGGCCCGACGCCAAGGCCAGGAGGGCCCATGCCGACGATGCCCGAGGGTGACTACGCGCCCGTGCCCCGCCAGGGGTGGTGGAACCGGAACTGGAAGTGGGCCGTGCCGGTGGGCTGCCTGGGCCTGATGGGCTCCTGCCTGTGCTTCGTCGCCATCGCCATCGGCTACGGCTACACGTCCTTCCGGGACATGGGCGCGTACACGGACGCGCTCGCCCAGGCGCAGGACGACCCGCAGGTGCAGAAGGCCCTGGGCTCCCCCTTCAAGCCGGGCTTCCCCAGCAACACCCAGGTGAGCACCACCAACGGCCGCACCCACGCGTCCTTCGTCGTCCCGCTGGATGGCCCGAAGGCGGACGGCACCCTGCACGCCGTGGCCGACAAGGACGGCGAGTCGTGGACCTTCCGCACCCTCTACGTGGAGCTCGCGGGTGGCGGCCGCGTGGACCTGCTGGATACGGAGGCGCCCGACGACGCTCGGGACGCGCTGCCCGAAGACCTGGACCCCCATGAGCCAGAAGCTCCGGAGCCTCCGGAGGCCCCGGAGGACGACGTGGAGCCCCGGGCCCCCGCAGCCCCGCTCCCGCCGCCGGACAAGCAGCCCGGCCGCGACAGCGACATCGACCTGTAGGGCGCACGAAGGACCCGCGGAACGCACGAAGGGCGCGCTGACCGGGGATGTCCTCCCGGCCCGACGCGCCCTTCGCTTGCTTCACCGTCCGCTTCGGAAGCGGCGGCCTACTTCAGCTTCTGGATGCCTTCGCGCAGCGCGGGCAGGACCTTGAAGAGGTCCTCCACGAGGCCGTAGTCGGCCACCTGGAAGATGGGCGCCTCCGGGTCCTTGTTGATGGCGACGATGGTCTTGGAGCTCTTCATGCCGGCCAGATGCTGGATGGCGCCGCTGATGCCCGCGGCGATGTACAGCTTGGGCGCGACGACCTTGCCCGTCTGCCCGACCTGGTAGTCGTTGGGCACCCAGCCCGCGTCGCACACCGCGCGGGACGCGCCCACCGCGGCGCCCAGCAGGTCCGCCAGCGCTTCGATTTCCTTGAAGTCGCCCTTGGTGCCGCGACCGCCGGACACCACCACGCTCGCCTCGGTCAGCTCCGGGCGCGCGCTCTTCACCTCGTTGAAGCTGACGAACTTCGTCTTGCTGGCCTCCAGCTTCGGCTGGAAGGACTTCACCTCCGCGGCGCCCTGGCCCGTGGCGGCGGCCGGGAACTCCGTGGCGCGGATGCTGACGACCTGCACCGGCGTGGTCAGCTTCACTTCAGCGAACACGTTGCCGGCCCACATGGGGCGCGTGAAGGTGATGTCCGCGCCACCGCCGTTGATGGCGGTGATGTCGGTGGCCATGGCGGCCTTCAGCCGGGCGGCGACGCGCGGCAGCAGGTCCTTGCCCTGCGCCGTGGAGGCCGCGCCGATGAAGGTGGCCTTCAGCTCCTGCGCGAGCGAAGCGATGACGGGGGCGTAGACCTCCGCCAGGTAGTGCTCCAGCTCCGGGGCGGCGGCCGTGTGGATGGCCTTGGCGCCCGTGCCGGTCAGCTCCCCGGCGACCTTCGAGGGGTCCTTGGACAACAGGACGAGGTGCAGCTCTCCGCCCGACTTCTCCGCGAGCTGCTTGCCCGCGGCGATGGCGTTGAGGGAAGCCTTGCGCAGGTTCCCGTCCGGCTGCTGTTCGGCGACGATGAGGACGATGGACATGTGTCTGTCTCCGGAATCTTCAGGGATGGATGGGATGCGCGGTCAGACGACCTTCGCCTCGTTGTGCAGCTTCTCCACCAGGGCCGCCACGTCCGGCACCTTGATGCCCGCCTTGCGCGCCGGGGGAGCGGCCAGCTTCAGCACCTGGATCTTCGGCGCCACGTCCACGCCCAGCCCGGCCGGCGTCAGCTCCTCGATGGGCTTGCTCTTCGCCTTCATGATGCCCGGCAGGCTCGCGTAGCGCGGCTGGTTCAGGCGCAGGTCCGTGGTCACGATGGCCGGCAGCTGCACCTCCAGCGTGGCGAGCCCGTTGTCCACTTCGCGCACCACCTGCACGCTCTTCTTGTCCGCGGACAGCACCACCGCGGGCTGCTTGTTCTTCTCCTCGGCGCTCTCCAGCGACTCCACCTTGGAGGCGAACGTGGCCTGGCCCCAGCCCAGGAACTCGGCCAGGTACTGGCCCACCTGGTTCTGGTCATCGTCGATGGACTGCTTGCCCAGCAGGACGATGTCCGGCTTCTCCTTCTCCGCGACCTTCTGGAGCAGGCCCGCGATGCCCAGCTGATCCAGCGGGCCCGTGTGGTTCACCCACACGGCGCGGTTGGCGCCCATGGCCAGCGCGTGGCGCAGCTGCTCCTGCACCTCCTTGCCGCCGATGGAGACCACCACCACCTCGCCGGTGTGCTTCGCCGCGAGGCGCAGGCCCTCTTCCACGCCGATTTCGTCGAAGGGGTTGATCTTGTACTTCAGCCCCTCCTTCACGATGTCCGAGCCGTCCGGCTTCACCTTGATCTTCGACTCAGGGTCTTCCACGCGCTTGGCGGTGACGAGAATCTTCACGGCGGGCTTCTCCTCTGTGGGGAGTGCTTGAAAAGGGATCGGCTGCTTGAGGCACCGGGACGCGGCGTCAGGTTGACGCGCCGCGCATCAGGGCCGGAGTAATAGACATCCGTACAGCGCGGCGGCAACTTGAAAGCCCCACCGCGCGCAGTTTTGCTTTTCTACCTGAACAGTTCCTTCGCGATGACCAGCCGCTGCACCTGGCTCGTCCCCTCGTAGACCTGGATGAGCTTGGCGTCGCGCATCAGCTTCTCCACCGGATAGTCCTTCATGTAGCCATAGCCGCCGTAGACCTGGACGGCGTCGGTGGCGACCTTCATGGCCATGTCGGCGGCGAAGCACTTCGCATAGCTGGACTGCAGGGTGTTGCGCTGTCCTTCATCCAGCACCCAGGCGCTCTCCCAGGTGAGCAGGCGCGCGGCGTGGGTGTTCATGGCCATGTCGGCCAGCATGAACTGCACGCCCTGGTGCTCGCGGATGGGCTTGCCGAACGTCTGGCGCTGAGCCGAGTACTCCAGTGAGTACTCCAGCGCCGCGCGGGCGATGCCCACCGACAGGCTGGCGGTGAGCGGGCGGCTGTTGTCCAGCGTGGCCATGGCCACCTTGAAGCCCTCGCCCTCCTCACCGATGCGGTTGGCCACCGGGACGCGGACCTCGTCGAAGTTGACGGTGACGGTGTTGCTGGCCCGCTGGCCCATCTTGTTCTCGTGCTTGCCGGTGGTGACGCCCTGGGGCCGGCCCTCCACGACGAAGCAGGTGATGCCCTTGTGCTTCTTGCCCTTGTCCAGCGTGGCGAACACGGTGAACTGATCCGCGTAGCCGCCGTTGGTGATGAAGCACTTGGTGCCGTTGAGGACGTACTCGTCACCCTCGCGGCGCGCGGTGGTGCTCATGGCCGCCACGTCGGAGCCGGCGCTGGGCTCCGTGAGGCAGAAGGAGCTGAACTTCAGCTTCTGCCCGAACCCGGAGAGCAGCCGCTTCTTCTGGTCCTCCGTGCCGTGCAGGATGATGGGCAGGTTGGCCAGGTCGTTGGCGATGATGGACGTGGCCACGCCCGCGCAGCCCCACGCCAGCTCCTCGCAGACGATGACCTGCTCCAGGTGCGACAGGCCCCCTCCGCCGTACTCGGACGGGATGGCCATGTTGAGCAGGCCCAGTTCGAAGGCCGTGGACAGGAGGTCGCGGGGAAACTCGGAGGTCTCGTCGTAGTGGGCGGCCTTGGGGCGCACCACTTCGCGGGCGTACTTGCGAGCGGCATCCTGCAACGCGCGCTGGGACTCGGTGAGCTGGAATTCCATGGGGCGGATCCTCGGGTTGATTCAAATATCAACGCGTCTTCCTGCCATACCGCTCCCGTCGCCGGACCGCCAGTCCCGAGGCGTGAATAAAGCGACAGGTTCCCCGTCCGCTGGGGGTCCCCAAGGAAGCCCGGCGGCCCCCGTCCGTCCCGCTGCCAGTTTGTGCAGCAGGGGACCTTTCCACTAAAAGGACGTTTCCCTGGAGGGGAGTTTCCCACATGCACAAATCATTGAAACTTGCCGGCACGCTCGTGCTGGCGCTCGGTCTGACGGCCTGCGGGGGCGGCGACGACCCCGAGCCCCAAGAGGCGGAGCTCCGCATCTCACCGAACCCGGCCACCATCACCGACGATGGACAGACGAGCACCCTGTCCATCACCGCGACCGACAAGGACGGCAACCCTGGCAAGGGGTCGCTCTCCCTGGACACGGCGGCGGGCCTGGTCGACACCGAGACCGCCACGGGCGGCTCCAAGTCCAAGACGTTCACCCTGGTCGACGGCAAGGCGACCGCGACGTTCCGCTGTGAGAAGTCGCGCGACGTGGGCTGCACCGGCACCGTGACCCTCTCCGGCACCTGGGACGGCATCACCAAGACGGCCCGCGTCACCGTCAATCCCGCCGGCACGCAGACGGACGCGGGCACGGACGGCGGCACCAAGACGGACGCGGGGACGGACGGCGGCACCAAGACGGACGCGGGGACGCCGGACGCCGGCCCCGTGGCGAGCGACCCCGCGGAGGTGTCGTTCGTGTCCAGCACCAAGGAGAAGCTGGGCATCCTGTCGTCCAACGTCGACACGTCGACGCTGGTCACGTTCAAGGTGGTGGACCTCAACCGCGTGGGCGTTCCCAACACCAAGGTGAACTTCACGGTGACGGGCGCGGGCGGCACCACCCTGCTGCCGACCTCCGCCACGACCAACAGCACGGGCGTGGTCAGCACCACGCTCCAGTCGGGCAATGAAGTGGGCTTCGCCATCGTGCAGGCGTCCGTGGACGGCGCGGCGCTGGCGGCCAACTCCAAGAGCATCTCCATCAGCGGAGCGCGGGCCTCGGACGACAACTTCGTGGTCCAGTGCACGCAGATCAACCTGGCGGCCAACGCGTCGGAGACGCCGCCCCGCTCGGACCTGAACACCACGTGCAGCGCGCAGCTGAGCGACCGGTTCAACAACCCGGTGGTCATCGACCCGAAGGTGAACTGGTACACGGAGGCGGGCAGCGTGGACAAGTCGACGGCGCCCACCACCCAGGCGCCCGGCCTGGTCACCACGAAGTTCTACACCTCCGGTGACTGGCCGCCGAAGGAAGTCAGCCCCCTCGTGGGCGAGCCGGACCATGGCGGCAACAACCCGCGCGACATGCTCGTCACCGTCATCGCCGTCAGCCCCGGCGAGGAGTCCTTCTACGACGGCTCCGGCGCGTCCAACGGCAACAAGAACGGCAAGTGGGATCCGGGCGAGTGGTTCGTGGACCTGCCCGAGCCCTTCGTCGACTCCAACGACAACGGCCTGTACGACTCCGGTGAGAAGTTCATCGACACGGAGCGGTTGAACTGCGCCACCGGCCAGCGCGCCGCGCCGAACGGCGTCTGGGACGGCCCCAACGGCTGCTGGGATGGCGACACGCAGCTGTGGCACTCCACCCACATCGTCTACACGGGCTTCTCCTCCGTGGTGGGCGCGCCCATCGTGACGTTCTCGCCGGACCCGGGCGTGGCGGGCTTCGACATCCCCAAGGGCGGGGAGACGAGCTTCAGCGTGCGCGTGTCGGACCCCTTCGGCAACCAGCTGTCGCCGGACACGGCCAACATCACCGCGGCCGTCACCACGAGCAAGGGCACCGCCACCGTCACGGAGAAGGACGCGACGCTGAACTCGCGCACCTACGGCATGACCATCTCGCACGAGCGCCGTGAGGTGGAGCCCGCCGCCGGACAGCCGGGCTACAAGGACGTGGGCCCCTGCAACATCAACAAGCCCGTCACGGAGACGACGGCCTCCAAGGCCTGGTGCCAGTGGCGCTACACCGTCAGCAGCTTCCGGGACGGCAACAACGCCACCGTGCGCCTCAACGGGAACACCGCCGCCACGGCGGCGTCCTCGGGCCGGGTGAACGTCACCTTCGGCAACACCCGCAGCTCGCTCACCGTCAACCGCAACCTGACCGTGCAGTAGCGGCCAGGACGGACAGCGCATCGAAACAGGACGGCCGCCGTGCTCCTGAAGTGAAGGGAGTCCGGCGGCCGTCGTGCGTCCTGCGGTGGAGTCAGCGGACTACTTGCCCTGCTTGGGGACCTTCTCCCAGTCCGCCAGGAACTTCTTGATGCCGCTGTCGGTGAGCGGGTGGTTCGCCAGCTGGGTGATGACGTTGTAGGGCAACGTGGCGACGTCCGCGCCCAGGCGCGCGGCCTGGAGCACGTGCACGGGGTTGCGCACGCTGGCCACCAGCACCTGCGTGGTGAAGTCGTAGTTCTGGTAGATCTCCAGGATGTGGGCGATGAGCTCCATGCCGTCCTGGGAGATGTCATCCAGCCGGCCCACGAAGGGCGACACGTACGTGGCCCCCGCCTTGGCGCACAGCAGGGCCTGGTTGGCGGAGAAGCACAGCGTGACGTTGGTGCGGATGCCTTCGGCGGTGAGCGCCTTGACGGCCTTCATGCCCTCCACGCCCATGGGAATCTTCACCACGACGTTGTCGTGGATCTTCGCCAGGGTCTGCCCCTCCTTGATGAGCTCCGGGGCCTCCAGCGAGACGCACTCGGCGCTGATGGGGCCGTCCACGATGGAGCAGATTTCGCGGATGGTCTCCTCCAGCCCGCGGCCGACCTTGGCCAGCAGCGACGGGTTGGTGGTGACGCCGTCCACGCAGCCCATCGCGTGGGCCTTGCGGATTTCCTCGACGTCCGCGCTGTCGATGAAGAACTTCATTCCGTCCCCTCGATCCTGAAGTAGTGCAGCAGGTGGTGCGGCAGAGCCTCTTCCGACCGCGGGCGGCCGGGCGAGCAGGCCGTAGCCGATGGCCCCCCATGCGTCAAGGATGGCCACCCGGGCGAAGGCTGGAGTAGAGGTAGCCCCCAAAGCCCATGGCCCGCGCTCCCCGCTCCACCGCCAAGAAGCCCCGCCTGCGCGCCCTTCCCGGCCGCGCGTCCGCCACTTCCGCCGCCGCGTCAGCGCCCGCGCGCACCCGCGCCCGGGATGACGACGCGGAGGCCACGCTCGCGTACGCGAGAGGCGTGCTGGAGGCGGAGGCGCGCGCCATCCTCGGCGTCACCGAACGGCTGGGGGACGCGTTCCTCCACGCGCTGCACCTGGTGCGCGAGTGCACCGGCCAGGTGGTGGTGACGGGCATGGGGAAGGCGGGCCACATCGGCCAGAAGCTGTCCTCCACGCTCGCGTCCACCGGCGTGCGCTCCGTGTTCCTGCACCCTGCGGAGGCCGTGCACGGCGATCTGGGCCGCGTGGGCCAGGGCGACGTCATCCTCGCCCTGTCCAACAGCGGCAGCACGGAGGAGCTGCTGCGGCTCTTGCCCCTGTTCAAGCGCATGGGCACGCCCGTCGTCGCGCTCACCGGGGACGCGGAGAGCGCGCTCGCGAAGGGGGCGGATGTGGTGCTGGACATCGGCCGCATCGAAGAGGCGTGCCCCATGGGGCTTGTCCCCACGGCCTCCACCGCCGCGCTGCACGCGGTGGGTGACGCGCTGGCGATGACGCTCCTGCGCTCGCGGCCCTTCGGACGGGACGACTACGCGCTCTTGCACCCGGGCGGGAAGCTGGGGCGCTCCGTGCTGCGCGTCTTCGAGCTGATGCGCACCGGCCGCGCCAACCCGCTGGTGCTGGACACCGCGCGGCTGTCCCAGGCGGTGGTGGTGATGACCAACACGCCGGGCCGGCCGGGCGCCGCGTGCGTGGTGGACAAGGACGGGATGCTGGAGGGCATCTTCACCGACGGCGACCTGCGCCGGCTGGTGGAGAAGGGGCACCAGGACTTCGAGGTGCCCGTGCGCCAGGTGATGGGCAAGCGCCCGCGCTGCATCACCCCGGAGACGCTGGTGCTCACCGCCGCCGCGCAGATGCGCGAGCTGAAGGTGGATCAGCTCCCCGTGGTGGACGTCGAGGGCCGCGCGGTGGGCCTGCTCGACGTCCAGGACCTGCTGGCCGCGAAGTTCTTCTGACGCGCCAGCGTCCCGGGCCCTACTGCGACAGCTTCGCCTGGAGCGCGGCCTTGTTCGGATAGTTGGGGACGTCCTGGGACAGCTTCTCCCAGAGGGCCTTGGCGCCCTTGGCGTCGCCCTTGGCGAGCAGCGTGTCACCCAGCTTCTCCACCGCGCCCGCGTCGCCCTGCAGCGCCACGCTCCACACGCGCGCGCCCATGGGACGGCCCAGGCCCACCAACGCCCACGCCATGCCCGCCTTCGCGCGCCCGTTCTCCGGCTGGAAGGGCACCACGCGGGTGTAGTTGGCCAGGGCCTCCTGGTAGCGGCCGCGCGCCAGATGCTCCTCGCCCTCGTCCACCAGCTTCGCGAGGCCCGCCTCCAGCTCCGGCGTGCGCTCCGTGTTCTTCACCGCGTCCACCATCTCCGGCGTCAGCGGGCGGGGCGCGTCCGACGGCAGGGCGCCGGCCTGGGCCTGCCCCTGCGACAGGCGCACGCGGCGATCCTCGGCGCGCGTCGCGAGCCACTTCTGGCGGCCGCCGGCCTTCACCGTCTCCTCGATGCGCTCGCTCAGCGCGCGGGCCATGGGCACGCGCGGCGACTGGGGGTGCGCCGCCACCAGCGCGTCGAAGCCCTCGCGCGCGGAC
>NZ_RAWD01000360.1:0-9121 GCF_003612065.1 Corallococcus sp. CA047B | reverse complement strand
TGACGGGGCTGGTCGCGCCTGGCGGGCTGGTCATCCTCCAGGGGCTCCTGAGCCTCCTGTCCCTGGTGCTGCTGACGGTTGCCTCGGTGGGCTCTCCCCTGTATCGCGGAGCCCTGGCGCTGCTGACGGTCGTCTCCGGGGCGGGGTTGTGGATGTTGCTGGTGCCGGACGTCCCGGCCGGTTGGGTGGCGGGGCTGGGCGGTCTGGTGGCCGCCTTCCTGGCTGCCCTGCGCAAGAGCTGACCGGCAGAACCCAAAACGGATGTCAGAGGGGTGGACTAGGGTCTACCCATCGCGTACTAAAAGCGCGTTCAGGTGGGCCGGGGTGGCCCACTCTTCCAAGGAGCGACGAGAAATGGCCGTGAATCAGGAGAAGGAAAAGGCGATCGAGCTGGCGCTGGCGGCGGTGGAGCGTCAGTTCGGCAAGGGTTCCATCATGCGGCTCGGCAACGACGAGCCGATGATGAAGGACATCCAGGCCATTTCGACGGGGTCCATCTCGCTCGACATCGCGCTGGGCGTGGGCGGCGTGCCGCGCGGGCGCATCATCGAAATCTTCGGGCCGGAGTCCTCCGGCAAGACGACGCTCTGCTTGCACATCGTCGCGGAGGCGCAGAAGCGCGGCGGCGTGTGCGGCTACATCGACGCGGAGCACGCGATGGACGTGGGCTACGCGCGCAAGCTGGGCGTGCGCACCGACGACCTGCTCCTGTCCCAGCCGGACACCGGCGAGCAGGGCCTGGAGATCGCGGAGATGCTGGTGCGCTCGGGCGCCATCGACGTGCTGGTGGTGGACTCGGTGGCCGCGCTCGTGCCGAAGGCGGAACTCGAGGGTGAGATGGGAGATGCCCACATGGGCGTGCAGGCGCGCCTCATGAGCCAGGCCCTGCGCAAGCTCACGGGCACCATCTCCAAGAGCCAGACGTGCGTCATCTTCATCAACCAGATCCGCATGAAGATTGGCGTGATGTTCGGCAACCCGGAGACCACCACGGGCGGCAACGCGCTGAAGTTCTACGCGTCGCAGCGCATGGACATCCGCCGCGTGGGCGCCATCAAGAACGGCGAGAACGTGGTGGGCAGCCGCACCCGCGTGAAGGTCGTGAAGAACAAGGTCGCGCCCCCGTTCAAGGAAGTCGAGTTCGACATCATGTACGGCACGGGCATCTCCCGTGAGGGCGACCTCATCGACCTCGCCTCCAACGAGAACATCGTGGAGAAGAGCGGCAGCTGGTTCTCCTTCAAGGGAGAGCGCATCGGCCAGGGCCGGGAGAACGCGAAGGAGTACCTGCGCGAGCACCCGGAAACCCAGAAGGAGATCGAAAACCTGGTGCTGGAGAAGTACGGCATCGGCAAGGCGGCCGCCGGCGCTCCTGCGGCGGAAGCCCCCGCGGAGCCCGCGGAAGGGGAGAAGCGTCCCCGCGTGAAGGCCGTGAAGTAGGCCCATACGCTGCGTCCAAAGACAGTCCGTGCGCGTTCCTCCGGGGGGAGCGGCGCACACGGACCTGAAGGAAGAAGGGGGCCGACCGCCAGCGATGGCAGTCGGCCCCTTTCCCTTTCAGGGCGTGTGGGGGAACGGGCAGGCGGGTGACGGACGCGTGACGCGTGAGGTCATGCGGGTGTGTCGCGGGGATGTTTCGTGTGGAGGGGGAAGCGCCTCTAGACTTCGCGGCCCGGGAAACACCCCTTCACCCGATTCCCGCTGGAGTCCACCGCCTTGTTCAACCCCTTCAAACGCCGCACGTTCCTGCAAGCCGTGGTTGCTGTCGCGGCGACGACGACCTTTGGATGCTCCGACGACGAGACGACGGTCACGTCGGATGGCTCGCCCTACTTCCCGCAGTCGCTGGCGTCGGGGGATCCGCGTCCGGACAGCGTGGTGTTGTGGGTGCGCGTGGAGGACGCCGCGCGCGCTGGCTCGGACCTGACCCTGCGGCTGGAGGTCTCCACGACGGAGGACTTCTCCTCGCTGGTGCTGGACAAGAAGGACCTGACGGCGCTGGCGGCGCACGACCACGCGGTGAAGGTGAAGGTGACGGGCCTGTCGCCGCGCACGACGTACTACTACCGCTTCTCCTACGAGCAGGACGGCCAGAAGAACACCACGCGCATCGGGCGCACGCGCACCGCGCCGGCCGCCGGTGACGACGTGCCGGTGAAGTTCGTCTTCGCCAGCTGCCAGGACTTCATCGGCCGCTACTACAACGCGTGGCAGCGGCTGTTGCAGCTGGGCGAGGACCTGGACTTCGTCGTGTTCCTGGGCGACTACGTCTACGAGACGACGGGCGACACGTCGTTCCAGTCCTCCGGCGGGGCCCGCTCCGTGCGCTTCAGCGAGCCCGAGGGCGCGCTGGCGCAGGGCACGGGCGTCACCGCGTTCCTGGCGGCCAACTCGCTGTCCAACTACCGCGACCTGTACAAGACGGTGCGCAGCGACCGGCAGCTGCAGGCGGTGCATGAGCGCTACCCGTTCATCATCACCTGGGACGACCACGAGTTCTCCGACGACTGCTGGAAGGACGTGGCGACGTACGAGGACGGCAAGCGGGACGAGACGCAGCTGGACCGCAAGCACAACGCGGAGCAGGCGTTCCTGGAGTTCATCCCGCTGGACACCGCGCAGACGTCCGAGGGCGTCGTCAACGTGGACAGCGAGCCGCGCTTCCCCAACACGCGCATCTTCCGTGACTTCGAGTACGGCCGGCACCTGAAGCTGCTGGTGACGGACTACCGCAGCTACCGCCCGGACCACCTCATCCCGGAGGACGCGTACCCCGGCGCGGTGGCGCTGGACGCGACGCTGCTGGGCGCGGCGCTGGCGAACCAGCCGGACGCGGTGAAGCAGGTCTTCCAGGCGGACACGTTCGCGTATGTGAACATCGACGACGCGGCCTATGCGCAGCACAAGCAGGTGCTCCAGGGCGCGTACCTGAGCCAGGCGAAGGCCGCGGGCCTGACGGACGCGGAGGCCGCGCAGAAGGTGGCCACCTGGGTGAAGGGCCCGGTGGCGCTCTTCTACGTGAACCAGGTGTTCAAGGCGGCGGGCTTCGCCGCGCTGCAGATCGCCGCGGGGGACAAGCCCCGGGGCCTGGCGTACGCGCACATGGGCAAGAGCGCGCTCTTCAACATCCAGGGCTCGCGCTACGTGGTGGTGAAGGACACCTTCGACCTGTTCGCGGCGGTGAAGTACCAGCTGTCCGCGGGCGCGAGCGAGGACGTCTTCGGCCCCGAGCAGGAGGCGTGGTTCAACCAGACCCTCACCACGGCGACCAACACCTGGAAGATGGTGGTGAGCTCCACGTCGCTGTCGGCGCTCATCTGGGACCTGCGCGCGAAGTCGGACATCTACGACCCGACGCTGCGCCAGCGCTTCTACTTCAGCGTGGACCAGTGGGACGGCTTCCCCACGAAGAAGAAGGTGATGCTCAACACGCTCAAGGCCAAGGGCGTGACGAACGCGCTGTTCCTCTCCGGCGACATCCACGCGTCGTTCGCGTCGGTGGAGGAGGGCGTGCCCACGCTGACGGCGCCGGGCATCACCTCCGGCTCCATCAAGGAGCTGGCGGGCCTGGCCCTGCTGGGCGCGGGCTACGCCTCGGGCGCGCCCGTGTACGGGTACGCCGTCACCAACATGGAGAAGACGCTCAAGGACTCCAACGCCGGCCTGCGCTTCGCGGACGCGGACTCGCACGGCTTCGTGCTGGTGGAGGTGAAGGCGGATGAGACGCTCGCCACCTTCCACCTCATCCCCGCCGCGGAAGTGGCCAAGGACTACTCCAAGCGCGACGGCAGCGAGCTGGAGTCGAAGTTCACCGCGCACACCTTCCGCGTGAAGAACAACGACATCCAGCCCGCCTGAGACGGGCCGGCTGAAACACCGTAGGGCCTCCGGGGCCGCGTGGGGACACTCCCCCACGCGGCCCCGCTGCTTTTGTAACCCGTCCTGTCACACGTGGGTCCAGCCAGACGCCTGGGCAGGGGCTCAATCCGTTTCAACCACGGTGAAATCAGGTGGCTGTATTGACGCAAAGTTTTCGTGCGTGTTACTGATATTCACGACGCTGCCGCTTGATTCGTTCTGCAAGACCTCCCGTGGTCTCCGGGCAATCATGAAATTCCAGCAATTGGGTCACGCCTTCCAGAAGGTGCTGCCCGCGGTGCTGTTGTTCGGTCTGGCAATCCACTTCGCCTTCACGCTGGCGTTCCTGACGCCCATCAACCCGGTGAAGTTGTCTGTCCTTGGCGTGGTGGACCGCTACATGCAGCCATTCTTCTACCAACGCTGGACGCTGTTCGCGCCCGACGTGGAAGCCAAGACACGCCATGTGTTCGTGGCGTGCCGGGGCGAGGACGCGGCGGGTGTTTCACGCGAGGAGCCCTGGGTGAACGTCACGTCGCCGCTGCTGGATTTGAAACAGCGCTATCGCCTGACGCCCGCGGACCGCCTGGAGCGCGCGCAGGTGGCGGGGCTGAGCCAGCTCACTGCGGCCGACGATGAAATCACCACCCGGCTGTTGGAGAAGCCCGAGGACACGGACGGCTACCGGCAGGCGGTGGCGGCGGCGGAGGCCCAGCGCCAGCAGCGCAAGCAGCAGGGGCGGCGGCTGTTGGGGCGCGTGGCGTCCGCGGCGTGCACGTCGCTGTATCCCCAGCTGCGCACCCGCGAGGTGCGGGTGCGGATGGCGACCATCAAGGCCCCGCCCTTCTCCCAGCGCATGAACGCGGACGCGCCGGGTGACACGACGTGGATGGAGTTGTCCTGGCAGCCCATTGAAGCGGTGGAGGCGCGATGAGCGGGCCGTCCACCACCGCTGCCTCGTCGGGGCCGCCGTCGTCCCTGGCGGGGGCCTGGGCGGCCTTCACCGCCTGGCAATCCCAGCCGCGCTACCTGATGGGCGCCAGCCTGTTCCGGCTGGTCGCGGGCGCGGCGGTGCTCATCGAATACCTCATCAACTACTCCCAGCGGCGCTACCTGTTCGGGCCGTCCGGGCTGTGGCCGTATGAGACGTTCGTCGCGGAGCTGGCGCACACGCGCAACTTCTCCGTCTATGCCTGGAGCGCGTCGCCGCTGTTCTTCGAGGTCTGCTACCACCTGGGCATCCTGGTGGCGGTGCTGTGGATGGTGGGCTGGCGCGCGCGCTGGCTGACGCCCCTGCAGTGGGTGTTCCTGTGGTCGCTGCACCAGCGCTTCCCGGGCATCTGGGATGGCGGGGACAACATCATCCACCTCATCCTGGTGTACGCGTGCTTCGCGGACGTCAGCGCGCACTTCTCCATGGACGCGGAGCGGCGGCGCGCGAAGGGGCCTGCCGAGCCGGGGCCCTGGGCGAGGGTGGGCGCGCTGTTCCACAACACCGCGATGCTGGCGTTCGCGGTGCAGATCAGCCTCGTGTATGGGCTTGCCGGGCTCTACAAGGTGCAGGGCGGGGTGTGGCAGGACGGCACGGCGCTCTACTACGCGTTTCGCAGCGGGCAGTTCGTGATTCCCGGCGTGACGGAGTGGATCTACCGCGACGCCTTCGTGGTGACGGCGCTGTCGTACTGCACGGTGGCCTTCCAGGTCGCGTTCCCGTTCCTGCTCTTCCTCAATCCCATCAGCCGCAGGCTGGCGGTGGTGATGGGGTTCACGTTCCACGTGGGCATCGCGCTGGTGCTCGGGCTGGTCACCTTCTCGCTGTTCATGACGTCCGTGGACCTGGCGCTGATGGGCGATGACGAATACCGCGCCATCGGCCGCTTCCTGACGCGTCTGCGCCAGCGCTTCCTTCCCCGTACGCAGTCCCCCTCCGCCCCGGTGGCTGTCGAAGCCCTGGCGGAGCCGTCCACAGGATCTCACCCTCCCGCCGCATAGAGGGTGGATACTGGCGTGAAGCTCTGGGGCCCCGGAGCCGAGCGTCAGGGCTGTTCAAAACCCCCAACGCTAGGAATTGCCCCCATGAAGAAGCTGCTTGCGCTGTTCGGTCTCGTCGCGGGTCTGGCTGCCTCCTCGTACTCCGTGCCGGCCTCCGCCGCGGCCACGGGCGCGAACTACGACGGCCCGACCACCAACGCCCAGGACATCATCATCATCGTCATCGGCGACGACGAGTTCTACTGGGTGGAGTACTACGGCGCGGCCGCGAACGCCTCGGCGAGCGCCGCCCCCGTGCTGAGCGACGCGACGTTCGACCGCTAAGCGCGGCGACGTTCGTCTCCAGAAGCGTCACGTGACAACCGGGGCCGCGGTGCCTTTCGCCGCGGCCCCTCCTTTTCCTTGAGGACATGGCCATGAGGCGTTGGGTTCCGTGGGTGCTGGGAGCGCTGGTGTCAGGCCTCCTCCTCTGGTTCGCGCTGCGCGAGCCGAACGCAAGCCCGGCGGTCGTCGCCGCGCGTGAGGATGCCCCGGCCACGCCGCTCGCGGTCCGTTCGGCGAATGTCTCCGCCCGGGGGGCGGGGCTCTCGGAGCTGTCGCCGCTGCCCCTGGTGCCGGACGAGGACCGGCCGGGCGGCTTCCACGTGCAGGGCCTGGTGTTGGACCCGGAGGAGCTCCCGGTGGAGGGGGCCACGGTGGTGTTGGACACGAGCCCGCCGCGCTCGGTGCGCACCGGGAAGGACGGCACGTTCGACTTCACGGGCCTGTCGCCCCGCGCGTACCAGGTCGTCGCCCGGCACGGCGCCCTGCTGGCGGGCCCCGTGGGCCTGTGGCTGAGCGACGAGACGCAGCCCCTGGTGTTGCACCTGCGGCCGGCGGCGTCGCTGGAGGTGACGGTGGTGGAGGGTGCGGAGGCCCGCGGCGTAGCGGGCGCGGCCGTGGAGTTGCGCGCGCAGCAGACCGTCCTGGGCACCACGGACGCGCAGGGCCGTGCGCTGCTCCAGGGCCTGCCGGTGGGGCGCCACGTCCTCAAGGTGTCCGCCCGGGGCTTCGCGCCGTCGTGGCAGGTGGCCCAGGTGGTGGACGCGGCGGACGTGGCCCAGAAGGTGACGGTGGCGCTGCGGGGCGGCGCGGCGGCGTCAGGCACGGTGGTGGACGCGCGGGGCAAGCCGGTGGCGGGCGTCGTCGTGGTGCCCGTGCCGGAGACGACCAACACGTTGCTGTCATTGACGGACGCGCGCGGGGACGGCGTGGAGACGGACGCCCGGGGCGCGTGGCGCTTCGAGCACCTGGGCGCGGGGGCCTACCAGTTCACGGCCTCCGGGCCGCGCGTCGCGCCGGGCACGTCCGCGTCCGTGCGGCTGGATGGCATGAGCGAGCAGTCCGGCATCACCATCACCGTGCCGGACGCGGCGCGCTTCAGTGGCCGCGTGGAGGATGCGCGCGGGGCGCCGGTGCCCTATGCGGTGGTGCGGGTGGCGCTGGACGAGGGCGCGCGGCGGACGCTGGCGCGGCAGACCACGGCCGATGCGCGCGGCGGCTTCGAGATGGAGGGCCTGCCCCAGCGCCGGGTGGCGGTGGTGGCGAAGCACGAGCGCGCGACGTCCGGCACGCAGTTCGTGGACCTGTCCCAGGAGGCGGTGCGCCAGACGCCGGTGGTGCTGGTGTTGTCCGCGGCGGAGGTGCTGCGGGGGCGGGTGGAGTCCTCCAGCGGTCAGCCGGTGGGCGAGGCCGTGGTGTCGGCGGAGCTGACGGGGGCGCGGATGCGGGGCCGGTCCGAGCAGACGCTGCGCGGGCAGCTCATCACCACCGCGGATCCGGGTGGACGCTTCGAGTTCCGGGGCCTCCTGCCGGGCACCTACCTGCTGCGCGCCGCGCCGCCGGGCACCACGCTCCAGCAGCGGCTGCCCTGGCTGACGCCGCCGGTGCAGGCGGAGACGGGCGGCATGGAGCCGGTGCTGAAGCTGAGCCTGGGCGGCACGCTCACGGGCCGGGTCGTCCGCGAGGATCAGGTGCCGCCCACCGACTTCTCCGTGGTGGTGCGCGGCGCGGGCGCGGTGCCCCACGGCGGCGGGGATGGGCGCTTCCACCTCCAGGGCGTCCCGGCGGGCGAACACACGCTGTACGTCACCGGCAAGGGCTTCGTGAACAAGACCGTGCCGGGCGTGCGCATCCAGGAGGGACAGGAGACGTCGTTGGGGGACGTGGTGGTCCAGCGCGGGCGGCAGCTCCAGGGGCGCGTCGTGAACGCAGCGGGCGCGCCGGTGGCGGACGCGACGGTCAGCGTGTCGCAGCCGTTGAAGGGCGTGGGCGTGGTGGTGGGGTCGGCGGCGGCGCTGGAGTACGGACTCCAGCAGGTGAGGACGAGGCCAGACGGCAGCTACGTGTTCGAGGGGCTTCCCATCTCGCCGCTCCAGTTGTCCGCGGAGCACTTCCAGGAGGGACGCTCGGAGTTCACGCAATTGCTGGCGGGCGTGGCGGACCAGAAGATGGACCTGCGGCTGTCGGCCACGGGGCAGTTGGACGGCACGGTGAAGAAGGGCAACCAGCCGGTGAGCGGCGCGCTGATCATCGTCACCAACCCGGCGGCGCCCGCGGGTGGCGTCAGCGGGACGTCGGGCACGGACGGCACCTTCCACTTCGACAACCTGGCGCCGGCGACGTACTCGGTGCTGGCGGTGACGGAGTCGGGGGGAGGCCAGCAGGTGCAGCGCACGACGGCGAACATCCAGGCGAAGCAGACGGCCCGCGTGGACCTCACGCTTCCCGAAGGCGGCGTGACGGTGCTGGTCCGCGCGCAGGCCGCGGAGGGCACACGCGCCCAGGAGGCCCGGGTGCTCCTCATCGAGAAGCTCCAGGGGGCCAGCCAGCCCGCGCAGGTCCAGGCCCTGTCCATGGCGCAGCCCGCGCGCTTCGAAGGCGTGAACCCGGGCGAATACCAGCTCTGCGTGTCCGCCATGGCGCTGCCCACCCAGACGGATGGGGGCTCGGCGGCGCCCCGCTCGGACTGCCGGCCCGTCAACGTCGCGCAGCAGCCCGTGCAGCAGGAGCTGGTGATGGCGCTGCCGCTGCTCTGATGCATGCGTGATGCACCAGCGCCTGTCCGGGGCCGCGTGGGGATGCTCCCCGCGCGGCCCTTTGTGTTTCAAGTGGGCTTTTCGTTTTTACGGCTTTGTGCTGTTTTGCGTGGAAACGACTCCCTGGGATGGAACAGGGCCGGGAAGGAATGCATCGTGGGCGCACGCAAGGGATTGCAGGGGCTGCTGGGGGC
>NZ_RAWD01000035.1:0-42943 GCF_003612065.1 Corallococcus sp. CA047B | reverse complement strand
CCCGACAGCTCCTCGCCCAGCAATTCCACCTCCGCGCGCCCGTGGTATTCGAACGTGTAGGTGAGCTTCTTGCCATGCGTCACCACGCCAATGGCCATGGTGGAGTTCGCCGGCACAGCGTTGGGCTCCGCGAAGGGGCCTCGCACCACGACCCCCAGATAGGAACGCTTGTCCTCCCGCGACTTGATGCGCACGAGCGTCTGGGACGCAAGCCGATGCAGCTCCTCCTTCGTGGACAGGACCGTGATGAGGTTGTCGTTGCTCGCGGAGGTGTCGAAGTGGGTAAACCCCACCGCGTGCTCCAACTCGGGATTGATCTGGGTCGTCGCCGCCTTCTTGCGGAGGGCTTCCAGCTCGTTCCGGGCCGCTTCGGGCATAGGGATGGCGACTTCGCTCTTCACGATTGCGGGACCTGGCGGACCCGCAGGGGCAGGGGGACGACCCGCTGGCGCGGCGGGAGGCCGCGCGCCGTTGGGCGGAACCGTTGGCTTGGAGGGGGCGCCCGGGGCAGCAGTCGGTGGTGGCGGCCGTGCCCCCGGTGCACCCGGTGGGGCCGCGCCAGGGCCGTTGGGTCTCTGGGGAGGTGCTCCCGCTGGAGGCGCTCCCACGGGCCGGGCCGATGGTGCCGTACGCTGCGGGCCAGCACTTGCGTTGGGCGCCGGAGTCGCACTGCCAGCGACCGTCGGGTGGGCCACTCCGTTGCGTGGCGCGGCCGGTCCCTGGGTTGTGTTCTTGGTGTTGTCAGACATGGTGGTGATTCCCCCCACTAGCGGTGCGGCTTGCGTCCGTTGAAGTACTGAAGGCTTCTGTCCGCCTGTGCGTAGGCGTCGTGGATAAGGCCCTGGAAAGAGTCTGCGCCAAAGGCATTGCGACAGTGCGTCTCCGCGACATCCAGCAGCATGGGAAACCCCAACTCCGGGCGCACGATGCTGTCCGCGATGGCGACCGCCGCGGCCACGTGTACGTGGTCGACATGCGCATAGAAGATGTGCGGCGGTGCGCTGTTGGAGGCACGGAACAACCCCATCACCACCTTGGGGCAATACTTTTTCACGAAGTGGGTCGCCTGCCCGAGGCCCTCAGTGTCGTACTTCCACACCCGGAGGATGTCGTCGCCGAAGCGCTCCAGGGTTTCGAGGATGGCGAACTCACCCGCGTCGAGGGCGTGCCCCAGAGTGAGGAGACCCCGGTTGTCCATCTCCGACGGAACAAAGACGAACCTGGACTGCTCCTCCATGAGACGGGTAAGCATCTTCAGGGAGAAGTCCAGCAGCCCCGCATAGCCAGAGCCCGTGATCAGCTCATAGGCAAAGGGATTGCCGTGGCCCATGCGCCACTCCGTCTCCAACTTCTCCACGAGGATGGCGCGTTCGGCGTATGTGCGGATGCCTCGCCGTGCCAGTCGGGACAGGCTGTCCGGGCCGTTGCGACCGGGATGCGAGCGGTCCTCCCGCATGTTGATGTAGGCCTCCGCCTCCGCGTACGGATTCTCCACATCGATGGCCACTTCCCGGCGGAAGAGCCGCTGCGAGAACATTCCTGAGGTTCCTCTGTAACTAACCGCGCCAATGCCAATCTGGGTGATGTCCAGGGGCAGGGTCTCATGGGAGACCGAGATGCCATTGACGCCTCCCACCTGACCCGCGAACAGCAGGCCGTCGTGGACTGCAGCCAATTGCTCGGCGCTCACCTGATACACGCCCGCGCCAATCGACGCGTGAGGGCCGTTCTTCAACTTCGGCAGGAGATCCCGACGGATGGTGGACCGGAGTTCGTCCTCCTTCCGCATGGCGCCACCGATTTCGGCTTGGTAGCGCTCCATGATGGCCTGGATGTCGAATCCTTCAGCCCAGGTTTCCAGATTGAGCGTTCGACCCAACTCTTCTCGAAATGAGGCCTGGAAGTCATCGTCCCCCGACAGTTCGTCGTCGTCGTCATCCGGCGGAATGCTGCCGCTCATGATCACCCTTGTTCGTCACCGAGTAATGAAGCGATGGAGAAGCGGGGCCGGCCTTCCTCGCGCCGCAGCGCCCGTGCATAGCTCTGTGCCTCGACCGCAGGCAGTCCGAAGAAGCGCTCGAGCCGCGCTTCTCCTTCCTCCGCCGGGCCGTCCTTCAACACCTCGCGGGCGAGCTTCGTCGGCGCAAGCCATTCCAACGCCAGCCGGTCCGCGCGCTGCTCTGCCCTGGCCACCCGTCCGGTCGCGACGGCCCCGGACTCACTCCGGTCCATGAGATGGACCTGCACTCCGATGGGCACCCCATTCAGCGCTGCCGCCAGGGATTCCTCGCGCGTGGCCGAGCGCTTCTGGTCCAGGACGTCCCGGATGTCTTCACCAAAGAAGTCCAGGGCCCGGCGCCGGGGCTGGAGATGATCCAGAACGAAGTGCCCCAACTCATGTGCCAGGGTGAAGCGCTGAACGTTGGGGGGTTCGTTCTTGTCGAAGAAGAGGATGCCCTTGCCCGCGAAGGCCACCATGCACCCGTACATGGAGCGATAGGCGATCTCCTGGTCCCTTCCACGCTGGGCCAGCCACTGACGCACGCGTTCCGACGTCAGCCCCCGGAGCCCCACCGGTGTGACGGGCAGGGCCAGGAGTGCGTCGGACGCGAGGTCGCGGGGAAAGGACTCCGGCGGAGGCAGGCCGCTTACACGAAGGGCCTCACTCAACCAGGGGAGGGTCATGGCTTGCGGCCGCCGTCCCGGGGACGATCCTTCGCGGCGAGCAGGAGAGGCCCCCTGTCCCTGCTGGTTTCTCCGTTCGAGGCGTCCGTGTCCAGGGCGTCCATGACCTCGACCCGGCGGAGCACCGAGACCAGGGCGGAGGGCGTCACGTCGAACCGCCGGCAGATGTCCTTCACCTGTTCGATGAACGCGTCGCCTTCGGGCCGGCGGCACAGGGCGAGCAGGTTCAAGGTATCCAGTGTGCAACCGAGCTCTTCAGCGAGCGCCTCCGCGGTGCAGTCTTCCAGCACCTGGTAGGTGCCGAACACGTTGCCGAGCATGCCGGGCTCCACCGTGCTGCGCTCCGCCGCTCGCTTCAGCCAATCAGGATTCTTCATCGGGGTCCTCCTTGCAGAGGCTCTTCAGACGCTTCATCAGCCGGTCGTAATGGCGCTTCACGACCTGCCGCATCTGGTCCTGGGGGAGGTGCGTCAGGCCCAGGACCTCCGCCCATGACTCCGTGGAGCGTGAGTCCGTGATGATGAGCCGGATGCAGGCCTGGTCCCGGTCGTCCAGGCCCAAGGCTTCAATCTTCCGCACCAGTCTCTCCACCAGCTGCTTCATTTCCACGTACTCCTCCAAGGAGACATTCGGAGGTGGCGGTTCGACTTCGACCTGCACCCGCATTTTTTCTTCCCGCTGGGCTCTCGCGGAGGAGGAGCGGTAGCGGTCCCAGGCCTTGTAGCGGGCAATCTGGACCAGGTAGGCACTCATGCTGCCCTTGCCCGGGTCGAACTTGTCGGGTTCCTTCAGGTAGGCGAACAGCGCGTCGATGGCGGAGTCATGGGCGTCATCGTCCGAGCACTTCGTCTGCCGTTTCAGCATCCGGAACAGCGGGTCCATGAACGTCAGGAAGAGGTCCACGGAAGCCGTCGGTTCCTTGCCCAGAATTCGCTCGTGAAGGTCCCACTCCTTCTCGCGTTTCATCCCCCACTCCTCACCGGCATGCGTTTGCCCGCTTTCAGGTTTGGCTACGGTCCCGTCTGGACTTTCGCTACAGCCCTGTTGAGTTCGACGGCGGAGCGTCTGGGCCCGAGCCGGGAGGTTGGCGAAGTGGAGGATCGGTGTCTGTACCCCAGAGGGGGTAGTGCCCGACGGGACAATGGGTCCGCGGCGATCCCCTGGATCGACAAGGACCCTGGCCTCCGTGTTGGAGATCAGGGTCCCTGGATTCGCCGGTATCACCGGAATGAGATGTCTCAGTATTCGTCGAACAATCGCTGGATACGCTCCGACCTTCAGGTCTTCGTCAGCGCCCGCTGCAACAACACGTGGGATCAGGGTGGGTTGAATCCACCCTTCCTTCCCGCTCAGTGCAGCTCTGGAGGAAGCACGCCCCCGGCCTTCATCCACTCATCAATGGTCCTTCGCACCTCGTCCTGGAGGTCCCTCCCGATGCGCGCGTACGCGTCGTCCTCCAGGTTCGCCAGGGACACCCGGGCCGACCAGGGCGGGCCGCCGAAGCCGCTGCCATTGAGCAGCACCACGCCGTGGCGCCGCGCCAGCGTGAAGATGATGTCCAGCGGGTCGTGGTGCTCCTCGACGAAACGCACGAAGTCCTCGCCAATGTGCTCCCGGCACCAGGCCTCCAGGTCGAGCGTCTGGTAGTAGGCCGTGCGCAGCGGGTCCTCTGGCAGGGGGACGCCCAGGCCCTCGAAGAGGGCCTTCAGCCGGTCCTGGCAGATGCGCTGACAGCGCTTCTTGTAGAAGTCGCCCGGGTCCAGGAGCGAGAACAGCGAGAAGAGCGTCATCTGGAGCTGCTGCGGCAGCGACAGGCCCGCGGTGTGGTTCAGCGCCACCGCGCGGCTGTCCGCCACCATCCGGTCGATGAACTTCAGCTTCCCCGGGTTCAACGTGATGGAGCCATACCGCTCCTCCATCCGCGCCCGCCGCGCCGGGGGCTGACGCGCGAGCGCCTCGTCGAGGATGTTGTCCTCGTGCAGCGCCACGACGCCCAACCGCCAGCCCGTGCAGCCGAAGTGCTTGGAGTAGGAGTAGACGAGCAGCGTGTTGCGCGGCAGGTCCGCCGCCAGGGAGCGGAAGCCGTTGACGAAGGTGCCGTAGACGTCGTCGGTGAGGATGAGCAGGTCCGGCCGGCGCGTGCGCACCAGCTCCACCAACCGGTCGACGGACTCCTGCTGGATGGCCACCGCGCCCGGGTTGGAGGGATTGACGACGAAGAACGCCTTGATGCGCGGGTCCTCCAGCTTGCGCAGCTCCGCGTCCGGGTATTGCCACGTTCGGACGCCGTCCTTCGTCTGGGCGCTCTGCTGGATGTCCACCGTGTGGAGCGAGAACTCCTCCAGGTGGGGAATCCCCAGGTACGGCGTGAAGATGGGCGCGCCCAGGGCGATGGTGTCTCCCTTCTGGAGCAGGCCGTTCACCATCAGCGAGCGGAAGATGTAGGTCATCGCGGCGGTGCCACCTTCGACCGCGAAGAGGTCGAAGCGCCCGGGCGGCGGACGGTCCGCGAACAGCTCCCGCGCCAGGTACTCCTGCACGATGCGCTCCGCGTGCACGAGCATCCGGTCGGGCACCGGGTAGTTGTCTCCGATGACGGCGTCGGTGAGCTCCCAGACGAAGCGGTCCGGGTTGAAGCGGAGCGTGGACTCGCCGTAATCCAACGCGTCGCGCAGCAGTTGCACGGCGGCGTCATCGTCGCTCGCGTTCAGGAAGTCATGCAGGCGGCGCGCGATGCCCGGGGACCTGGGCATGCCCGAAAGCCCCACGCCGGGCTCATTCCAGACGCGCCGGCTCTCCGCGAGCGCGAACTGACCCAGCAGGAAGAAGGCCTCGCGGGGCGTGGTGGCGATCCAGTTGGGATTGCCCCGCCCCGCATTGAGCATCACCGCCGCGCGGGTCTTCACGGCCTCGTCGGCGACCTGGATGAGCTCGTCCTTCAGCTCGAATGGACTGAGTCTGCGCAGCTCGCTGTCGGACGGGGACTCCTGTTCTCCCGCGGACACGCTGTCCTGGGACGTGTGCTCGGTCATGTCGCCCTCCTTCCGCCTCCGTCCAACGGTGACTCGCCCCCGGGACGCAGGCCATGTGCCTGGAGGGCAGGGGGAGCGGCACCAGCGGGCGTTGCCCTGGTGGCGCGCTGGACGCGGCGGGTGGGCCTGTCTCGATGAAAAAACACGACCGGTGAGCGCACTCAGGCAGGCGGCGACGAAAGAAGGGGCAAGGTCGGACAGACAGTCCGCCGCAGACCGCCGGAGTGGATACCCGCCATGCCCTCTTTGAATTGCCGTGTCGCTGATACCCAGCGCGAGCTGGATGACGCGCTCCGCGTCCGCTGGGAAGTGTTCGGGGTGGAGCTGCGGATGCTGGGGGACAAGAAGCCGCAGGCGCCGCGTGAGGCCAACTGCTTCGACACGCTGCCGACCACCGCGCACGTCGTCGTCTACTCGGGCGAGGAGGCGGTGGCGACCGCGCGCCTGCTGCTGCCCAACGCCGAGGTGGCGGCTTCGGCGGGCAGCCTGCTGGGGCTCGACATCGAGCGGAAGCTGGACCTGTCGGAGATCGCCGCGCCGGGGCGGGTGTTCGCGGAGACGACGCGCTACTGCGTGCGCCGCGACTGGCGCAACTCCGCGGTGCTGCGCCTCCAGGCGTGCCTCTACCGCGAGAGCCGTCGGCGGGGCGTCACCCATTGGATCGCCGCCGCGAACATGGAGACCGACAGCGTCGAGGAGGCGAGTCTCATCTACCGCGCCGCCGCGCGCCGGGGCTGGGTGAGCGACCGCTTCCACGTGCGGACCCGCGAGTTTCCCCCGCCGCCGCGCGAGCCCGTGGCGATGCGACTTGGCCCCACGGAGCTCGAGCGCGCCAGGCACGGCGCGTTGGACGGACTGAAGATGCCGCCGGTGCTGTCGCTCTTCGCGGACAAGATGGGCGCGCGCTTCATCGGGCCGCCCCACTACGACACGGCGTTCCACCGGTTCACGGTGCCGCTCGTCGCCGCCCTGGATGAGATTCCGCGCCGCACGCTGAGCCTCTTCGACTCGCTGGACGCTGACGCCGCCTGAAGCCGGGCCGGTTCGCTCCTTTCTTCCCCTTCACCCTTCAACCCACCCAACACCGGACCCTCGCGGGGCCCGGAGCAGGAGACGTGTATGTGCAAGCAGCCGAAGCAGGATGAGACGCTGAAAGCGACGGACTGGATGGCTTCCCTGCGGCATGAGGCGCGGATGCTCGTGCGGGAGCTGGATGCGAAGCCCGGCGCCCGGCGCCTCTTCGAGGGCCGCATCCGCCAGGACGACTACGTCCACTACCTGGTGCAGACGTACCAGTACGTGCGCTGGAGCACGGGGTTCCTCCAGGACTCGGGTGAGCGCATGAAGAAGGAGGGCCAGCACACCGCGCTCGCGGACCTGCTGATCCAGAAGGCCGGGGAGGAGAGCGGCCATGAGAGGTGGCTGCTGGCGGACCTGAAGAACCTGGGGTGGTCGGCGGAGCGGGTGGAGAGTGAGCCGGCCTGCTCCGCGGTGCGTGCCTACGTGGAGTGGAACCGCTTCACCACGCTGTCGGGCGTGCCCACCGCGTTCCTGGGCACGGCCTACGTGCTGGAATACCTCTCCGTGGAGCGCGCCCCGGGGGCGGTGGACCGGCTCATCGCGGACAGCGGCATCCCGAACATCCACAAGGCCGTCACCTTCCTGCGCGGCCACGGCAACGCGGACGGCGACCACGTGGCCGAGCTGGAGGCGGTGCTGAGCCAGCTCACGTCCCCGGAGGAGCAGGCCGCGCTGCTCCTGTCGGCCCGCACCACGCGCGCCCTGTTTCCGAGCTTCTTCCGGGAACCCTGACGGCGCCATCCCCCGGAAGAGGTAAAGACAGTCAACGCCCGTCTGGACATCCTGCGCCCCGAACATCGACCTCGTGGGGCGTCACACAAGCATGAAGACTCATCGGATGTTGGCAGTGGTGGCTGGACTGGTTTTCGCGGGCTGTGGCGGTGACGAGGACCCGGGGGACAACACTCCCCCGGTGACGTGCTCTGCGTCGAATTGCACGGGCTGCTGTTTCAACAACACCTGCCAGACGGGGAACACCGCTTCCGCGTGTGGCAAGGCCGGGGCCACGTGCAAGGTCTGCAACGCGGCCCAGGTGTGCAAGACGGACCAGAGCTGTGGCGTGGATCCGGCGGGTGTCTGGTTCGTCCAGCCGGTGTCCGCGCAAATCACGGCCAGCAACAATGGCACGGCATGGGATGCGGACGGCTCTGCTCCGGATGTCTTCGTGGAGATGCTCTGTCCGGGGTCGACCGTGGGCACCTTCACTCCGGAGGTGCAGAGCTACACGCCCGCCTGGACCTCGGGGGGATGCACCGCGACAGCCGGCCGTCTGCTCGCGGAGCCGTGGGCATTCCGCGTCTGGGACAGTGATGTCAGCGTCAACGACACCATCACCGGAGTCCTCCTGTACCAGTTCAAGGAGGAGAACTTCTCCGCGGGCAGTGTCACGCTCCAGCCTGCCGGGGGGATGACGTCGATCACCCTGGGCGTGCGGAAGCAGCCGTAAGGCGTTGTCTCGTGATGAGAAGGGGCCCGGGGCAAACAGCCTCCGGGCCCTTGTTTCGTCCCGCCGCTCACCCTGGCTTCTGCCTCCAGGCCGCGTGGTAGAGCAGGTCCGTGCGGCTCTCCATGCCCAGCTTGGGGAAGATGTTGCGCAGGTGGGTCTTCACCGTGTTGAGCGTCAGCCCCAACTCGTGGGCGATGGTCTCGTTCGCCCAGTTGCTGAGCACGCCCTGGACGACGTCCGCCTCCCGCTTGGAGATCTTCTGCCGCCACTGCTCCGGCATGGGGATCGCCCGGGAGTGCTCCTGGAACACCAGCGCCCAGGGCCTGCTGCCCCGCTGCTCGGGCAACTCCACGAACGTCACCTTCAGGTCGCGCTGCTGCCCCGAGCGCACCCACGTGTCCACGCCCAGTTTCCGCTCCGCGCCCGGGGCCCTGAGCTTGCGCAGGTGCTCCCTCACGTCCGACGGAAGTTGGGCGTCGTGGCCCTTCATCTCCGGATACCAGCGCTTCAGCAGCTCCGTCGCGCCCGGCGTCCTCAACCGCTCGTGCTCCGGTGGATCCAGCACGACGCACTCGGCGCCCTGGTAGCGGAAGAGCGCGTCCAGCAGGTCGCCGCGCATCGCCTCGCTTCCGAACATCCGGCAGTTGCGCACGGTGTTCACCAGGTAGGGCGTCAGCCAGTCGAGGAGCGCCTGCTCGTGCGCGGAGAAGGGCTGGGTGTGCTCCCGGTACAGCGTGAAGCCTCCGTGCCAGTCCTGCCGCAAGTCCAACAGCACCGCCATCACGTGCTCCAGCGGCAGCCCCAGCTCCCGGCAGCGCAGGTACAGGAGGCTGCGCTTCAACTCCCGGCGCGACAGCATGTCCGAATCCCGCAGCGCCACGTTGGGTCGCTTCATCACCGCCTCGCGCACGAAGTCCACCGCCGCCAGCTCCGGGTAGTGCGCGAAGAGGACCCCGGGGGCCCCCAGGCCCAACCACTCATAGTCGCCGGGGCGCTCCGGCCGTGACACGCACAGCGCCGCGTAGTCGGCGGGCAGCAACTGCGTGATGGTGCCCTGCGCGCGCGCCAGCACCTCCGTCAGGTCCAGGGAACTGGAGAGCGCCTGGGTCAATTCGGAGATGAGCGCCTGCTCGCGCGCGTTGAGGTTCATCGGGCCTCCCAGCCGGTACATGCAATGACATACCGGTGGGAGCCGCCTGGGTCTGTAACCCGCAAGGGGTATGGACGGGCCCCGGAGTGGGAAGCCCGTCCATGCCTGTCATTGCGGGGCGCGTGAAGCTAGTTGCCCGCGCTGCCCTGGGCGGGCGGCGTGCCCGTGGTGGGGCTGGCGGAGCTGCCCATCTGCTTGTTCTTGTCCCAGGCCGGCGGCGTCACTTCCATCTGCGCGCCCTTGTTGCCCGGGGTGCCGGTGTTCGGGACGCTCGGCTGTAGGACGGACCCTTCGCCCGTGGTGTTGCTGCCCTGCTCCGGGGTGCCGGAGCCGCCCACACCCTCGTCGATGCGGTCCGGATCCGCGACGCTGTCCGCGCCGTCGTCATCCGGCTGGAGGACGCCCGAGCTACCGGAGCCTCCCGTGGCCCGGTCCCAGCGCTCCGCGCTGTCCTGTGGCGCGTCGGTGCTCGGCTGCTCCAACGGCGGGGTGGTGTGGTCGGTGTGGCTCTGCGCGAACGCCTGTCCGGAGACGGCGAGGGTGGCCAGTGCTGCAAACAGGGGGAGCTTCATCGGTGACGCTCCTTCGGAAGAACGGGTTGGTTCTCCCAAGGTGGCGACCGTTGGGTGGGAAACAAGCGCTTGACGCACACCCGGCCCCGGGCCGCATTCCCGCTGGCAGGGCGGGCAGGCAGCCTTCAGCCGGCGAGCGCCTTGGGCGGCACGATGCCCACCGCCCACGCGGTGAGCTTGCGCAGCAGCGCCGCGCGGTCCTCCGGGACGGAGAAGAGGTGGTCCGCGCGCGGATAGAAGGCGTACGTGACGCGGTTCTCCAGCTTCAGCGGGGAGAACATCTCGTAGAACTGGCGCTCGTAGTTGAAGGAGAGCCCCATGCCTCCGGAGAACACGAAGCAGAGGCTCACGCCCCGCTCCAGCAGCTTCGCGTAGTCCTCCGTCAGTCGCGCCTGCTCCGGGTACTCGCGCGTGTAGACCTCGTCCGCCTCGCCGGCTTCACGCAACTGGGAGGGCAGCTTTCGCTTGCGCAGGAAGCGGGTCCAGCGGCGGGGGCTCAGGTAGCGCAACTGGAAGCGCAGGTGGTAGCCCACCGTGCGGTACGTGTAGCCGTCGATGAAGGCCGCGCCCACCACGCGCGGATCCTGCACCGTCACCGAGTGCACGCTGTCCACGCCGGAGCACAGGCCGACGAGCGCGAAGTGGCGCTGGCCCTTCTTCTGCTCCAGGTAGTCGAGCGCGGCGCGCGTCTCCTCCCGGGCTCGCGCGAACTCGTCCGGCCCGCCCTCGCGGCGCGGGCGGCTGTCGCCCAGGCCGGACAGGTCGAATCTCAGCGTGGTGAAGCCGCGCGCCGCCAGTTGCCGCGCCAGCTCCACCCACAGCCGGTACGGCCCCACGTGGTGGTTCAATCCCACGTTGGAGAGCACCACCGCGGGCGCTCCCGGCAGCACCTTCGCCGGATCCGGCTCCGTCAGCACGCCCACGAGGCTCTGCTCGGGGCCGAAGGAACAGATGCGTTCGCGGATCACGCGGCCTCCTTCAGGAGCGAGGTGATGGTCTGCAGGACGCGGTTGGACAGGAGCGCGGACTCCTGACCGCCTCCCGCGCCCGCCTCTTCCTGCACGAGGTGGTTCTGGAAGGGCAGGCCGCTCGCCTCCAGGCGCATTTGGAGGCGCTGGTACTCCGGCTTGGGCCCGGCGGCCACCAGGTGCGTGCGCGTCGAGGGCCACGCGGGCATCGCGGCCAGGTCCAGCGCGAGGATGTCGTCGCGCAGGGCCCGGGGGAAGGCGAAGCCGAGCAGCTCCTCGCGCACCTCCAGCGGACTGTCCAACTGGGGGAACAGGGTGCGGGTGGCGCGGCGGGCCTGGAGCAGCTCCAGCTCCTTCAGGTAGGCGGCCCCCTCCACCAGCGGCTCCCAGAGCACGAGCCCCGCGGTGGACAGGCCCTCCGCCGCGGCGCGCACGGCGAGCGCCGCGCCCAGGCGCATGCCCACGAGCGCCACGCGCTGCACGCCCGTCATGTCCTGAAGTTCGGCGACGGCGAGCCGGATGTCCTGGATCCAGGAGGCCACGCGGCCCTCGTGGACCTCTCCGGCGGAGTCTCCGGTGCCGTAGTAGTCGAAGCGGAAGACGTGGAAGCCTTCCCGCGCGAGCATCCCGGCCAGTTTCCGGAAGGCCCAATGCGTCAGCATGTACTCCTGGGCGGCCGGATAGCAGAGCACCACCCCGGTGGCGCGTTCAGCGCCCTGGGCGGGGTGGTGGATGCCGAAGAGCTGTCTTTCGGAGCTGCCGAAGAAGCAGGGCGTCACGGTGGGACCATTCTCCTCGAAGGGTCGCTCAGTCCGAGCGCCCCGGAAGTTTCCCCTTCAGCTTATTGAACAAGCGTTGCGCCAGGGGAACAGAAGTCTCCGGGGTGGCAATCTTTGTCGGGGTGGCCGGCTGCGTCGGGCGGGCCACCGGCGCCACGGGCGTGAACTGGGACGCCACCTGCTCCAGGGTGTTGAGCAGCAGGGTGCGCGGGTGCAGGACCTGTCCCAGCTCCTTCTGCACGCGCATCACCACCTGGAACGACAGCAGCGAGTGGCCGCCGATGTTGAAGAAGTTGTCGTGCACGCCCACCTGCGCGATGCCGAGCACCTCCCGCCAGATGCGCGCCAGCTGCTTCTCCATCTCCGTGCGGGGCGCGACGAAGGCGTCCTCGGTGGGACGCGCGGCGCCGGCCGGGGGCGGCAGGGCCTTGCGGTCCACCTTGCCGTTGGGCGTGAGCGGCAGCGCTTCCAGCTCCACGAAGTGCTGCGGGACCATGTACTGCGGAAGCTGCGAGCGCAGGTGCTTGCGCAGCTCCGTGTCCGTGTACGCCTGTCCCGGCTTCGACACGAGGTACGCGACGAGGCGGCGGTCACCGGGCCGGTCCTCGCGCACGAGGGCGACGGCCTGGGCCAGCGAGGGGTGCGAGGCGAGCGCCGCCTCGACTTCACCCAGCTCGATGCGGAAGCCACGCAGCTTCACCTGCGAGTCATTGCGTCCCAGGTACTCGACGGTGCCGTCGGCCAGCCAGCGAGCGAGGTCGCCGGTGCGGTACATGCGCTCGCCCTGGCGGAAGGGATTGGGCAGGAAGCGCTCCTGCGTCAGCTCCGGGCGGTGGAGGTAGCCCAGGGTGACGCCGTCGCCGCCGATGTAGAGCTCGCCGGCGACGCCGACGGGCACGGGGGCCAGGTGGGCGTCGAGCAGGTAGAGCTGGGTGTTGGCGATGGGGCGGCCGATGCGGATGGAGGAGAGGGGAGGCTGCACGCGCCAGGTGGTGGACCAGACGGTGGTCTCGGTGGGGCCGTACATGTTCCAGAGGCTGCCGACGCGGGCGAGCAGGGCCTCGGCCAGTTCGCGAGGCAGGGCCTCACCGCCGCAGAGGGCCTTGAAGCCCGGGCGGGGCTGCCAGCCGGCCTCCAACAGCAGACGCCAGGTGGAGGGCGTGGCCTGCATGACGGTGACGCCGTTGGACTCCAGCGCGGCCTTCAACAGGGGCCCGTCGGACGCGGTGTCACGCGAGGCGAGGACGACCTGGGCGCCCGTGGTGAGCGGGAGGAAGAGCTCCAGGACGGCGATGTCGAAGGAGAGCGTGGTGACGGCGAGCAGGACGTCCTGGGCGGTGAGGCCCGGGGCCTCCTGCATGGTGCCGAGGAAGTTCACCACCGCGCGGTGCGGGACGCGCACGCCTTTGGGCTTGCCCGTCGAACCCGACGTGTAGATGACGTACGCCACCTCCTCCGGCGAGACGGAGAGCGGCTCGGGGGCCGTGTCCGCCTGCGAGGTCGTGTCCTCGACGAAGAGAGCCTTCGCGGTGGTGGAGGGCAGCGTGCCCTGGAGCGCGCGCTGGGTGAGGACGAGCGAGAGCTGCGCGTCCTCGACCATGAAGGCGAGGCGCTCGGGCGGGAAGCCTGGATCCAACGGGACGTAGCCGGCGCCGGCCTGGAGGATGCCCAGCAGGCCGACGACCATTTCGGGGCCGCGCTCGGTGAAGAGGCCGACGAGGCTGCCGGGGGTGACACCCGCCTGCTTGAGGGCGTGGGCCACCTGATGGCCGCGCTGGATGAGCTGACGGTAGGTGAGCGTCGTGGCGCCGGAGCGCAGGGCGACCGCGTCAGGCGTGGCTTCGGCCTGGGCGGCGACGAGGGTGTGGACGAAGGCCTCGCGGTTGAAGGGCCAGGTGGTGGCGTTCCAGTCCACCAGCACGCGCTGCTTCTCCGCCTCCGGCAAGAGCGGCAGGCGCGCGACGGGCACCTCCGCGTCCGACACCGCGGCGCGCAGCAGCGTGCGGATCTGCTCGAGCATGCGGACGACGGTGTCCCGCTCGAACAGGTCGGTGTTGTAGTCCATGCCGCCGACGATGCCGTGGGCCGTCTCCTTCACCCAGAAGCTCAGGTCCAGCGGCGTCGCGTGCGCGTGCACGTG
This sequence comes from Corallococcus sp. CA047B, assembly GCF_003612065.1. Taxonomy (NCBI): domain Bacteria; kingdom Pseudomonadati; phylum Myxococcota; class Myxococcia; order Myxococcales; family Myxococcaceae; genus Corallococcus; species Corallococcus sp. CA047B. The sequence continues at coordinate 29,090 of NZ_RAWD01000035.1, read as the reverse complement.
CACCTGGCCGTAGGTGAGGGCGCCCAGGGTGGAGTTGCGGTTGCGCACGTCCTGGAAGGTGAAGAACGTCTGGAACAGCGGCGTGCGGCTCAGGTCGCGCTGCACACCCAACTGCTGGAGCAGCAGCTCGATGGGCATGTCCTGGTGGCCGAAGGCCTCCATGCACGTGGTGCGGACGCGCTCCAGCAACTGCCGGAACGTCAGCTCCGGTCCCATCTGCGTGCGCAGGACGAGCGTGTTGACGAAGAAGCCGAGCAGGTCCTCCACCTCGGGGTGCGAGCGACCCCGGATGGGCGTGCCCACCACCAGGTCCTCCTGGCCCGAGTAGCGGTGCAGCAGCGTCTTGAAGGCCGTGAGCAGCACCATGTACAGCGTGGCGTTCGACTCACGCCCCAGCTTCGTGAGCGCGTCCACTTCCGCCCCGGTGAGGACGAAGGGCTCGGTGCCGCCCTTGAGGCTCATCTGCGCGGGACGCGGCTTGTCGGTGGGCAGCTCCAGCGCGGGCAGGTTCCCGGAGAGCTTCTGCCGCCAGTAGCGGGCCTGGCGCTCCAGCTCCTCGCCCTGGAGCCAGTTGCGGTGCCACTCGGTGAAGTCCGCGTATTGGATGGGCAGGGCCGGCAGCTTCGGCTCCTTGCCCTGCGTCAACGCGGCGTAGAACACGTCCAGGTCGCGCAGGAACACGTCGAACGACCACCCATCCCAGATGAGGTGATGGGGCATGAAGAAGAGGACGTGCTCGTGCGCACCCAGCCGGAACAGGGTGAGCCGGAACAGCGGGGGCGCGGTGATGGGGATGGACTCGTCCGCCAGCGCCTGGAGGCGGCGCAGCAGGTCCTCCTCGCGCTGGTTCGCGGGCACCGGCTCCAGATCCACCGGCTCCAACTCCACCTTCAGCGACGGTTCAACGTGCTGCACCGGCGTGCCTTCATCCCAGCGGACGAAGGTGCGCAGGGCGGAGTGACGCTCCAGCAGCATGTTGAAGCTGCCCGTCAGCGCGCCCACATCCAGTTCCCCGAAGATGCGGAACGCCGCAGGCAGGTTGTAGACAGCGGTGCCCTGGTTGAGCTGCTCCAGGAACCACAGCCGCTGCTGCATCAACGAGAGCGGGGCGGGCGCCGTGCCCGAGCGCGGCGTGATGCGCTGCGCGGGGCTCGTGGCCCCATCGTCACCGCGCACCAGCCGGGCCAGCTTCTCCACGGTGGGCGCTTCGAACATCCGGCGCAGCGTGAGGCTGACGTCCAGGTCCCGGCTCGCGCGCGTGAGGGCCTGCGAGGCCAGCAGCGAGTGTCCGCCGAGCCGGAAGAAGTCGGCCGTGACGCTCACCCGGCGAAGGCCCAGCACGTCGGCGAAGATGTCCGCCAGCTTCTGCTCCGTCTCATCACGGGGCGCGACGTACGCGTCCTCGTGCGAGCCCACCTGCGGCGAAGGCAGGGCCTTGCGGTCCACCTTGCCGTTGGGCGTGAGCGGCAGCGCGGGCAGCGCCACGAAGTGCTGCGGCACCATGTACTCCGGCAGCCCCTGCTTGAGGTGCGCGCGGAGGGCTTCGTCCGGGGGCGTCGTCTGACCGGGGCGCGCGATGAGGTACGCGACGAGGCGGCGGTCGCCGGGCCGGTCCTCACGCACGAGGGCGACGGCCTGGGCCAGCGAGGGGTGCGAGGCGAGCGCCGCCTCGACTTCACCCAGCTCGATGCGGAAGCCACGCAGCTTCACCTGCGAGTCATTGCGTCCCAGGTACTCGACGGTGCCGTCGGCCAGCCAGCGAGCGAGGTCGCCGGTGCGGTACATGCGCTCGCCCTGGCGGAAGGGATTGGGCAGGAAGCGCTCCTGCGTCAGCTCCGGGCGGTGGAGGTAGCCCAGGGTGACGCCGTCGCCGCCGATGTAGAGCTCGCCGGCGACGCCGACGGGCACGGGGGCCAGGTGGGCGTCGAGCAGGTAGAGCTGGGTGTTGGCGATGGGGCGGCCGATGCGGATGGAGGAGAGGGGAGGCTGCACGCGCCAGGTGGTGGACCAGACGGTGGTCTCGGTGGGGCCGTACATGTTCCAGAGGCTGCCGACGCGGGCGAGCAGGGCCTCGGCCAGTTCGCGAGGCAGGGCCTCACCGCCGCAGAGGGCCTTGAAGCCCGGGCGGGGCTGCCAGCCGGCTTCCAACAGCAGACGCCAGGTGGAGGGCGTGGCCTGCATGACAGTGACGCCGTTGGACTCCAGCGCGGCCTTGAGGAGCGCACCATCGGACGCGGTCTCGCGCGAGGCGAGGACGACCTGGGCGCCGGTGGTGAGCGGGAGGAAGAGCTCCAGGACGGCGATGTCGAAGGAGAGGGTGGTGACGGCGAGCAGGACGTCCTGGGCGGTGAGGCCCGGGGCCTCCTGCATGGTGCCGAGGAAGTTCACCACCGCGCGGTGCGGGACGCGCACGCCCTTGGGCTTGCCCGTCGAACCTGACGTGTAGATGACGTACGCCACTTCCTCCGGGGAGACGTCCAGGGCTGGGGGCGCGGACTCGGGCTGCGAGGCCGTGTCCTCCAGCACGAGTGGCTTCACGGTGGTGGAGGGCAGGGACGCCACCAACGACTGCTGCGTGAGGATGGTGGAGAGCTTCGCGTCCTCGACCATGAAGGCGAGGCGCTCGGGCGGGAAGCCCGGATCCAGGGGGACGTAGCCGGCACCGGCCTGGAGGATGCCCAGGAGACCGACGACCATGTCGGGGCCGCGCTCGGTGAAGAGACCGACGAGGCTGCCAGGGGTGACACCGGCCTGCTTGAGCGCGTGGGCCACCTGATGGCCGCGCTGGACGAGCTGGCGGTAGGTGAGCGTCGTGGCGCCGGAGCGCAGGGCGACGGCGTCGGGGGTGGCCTCGGCCTGGGCGGCGACGAGGGTGTGGACGAAGGCTTCGCGGTTGAAGGACCGGGTGGTGGCGTTCCAGTCCACCAGCACGCGCTGCTTCTCCGCCTCCGGCAAGAGCGGCAGGCGCGCCACCGGGGTCTCCGCGTCGGCGATCACGCCCCTCAGCAATTCTTCGTAACACGCCATCCAGCGGCGAACCGTGGAGCCCTCGAAGAGGTCGGTGTTGTACTGGCACTCCAGCACCACGCGGCCATGGGCCTCGGCCGCGTTGATGAAGAGGTCGAAGTTCTCGAAGTGGCGCGGGTTGCTCGCCAGGGTGCAGGTGAGGCCCTGGAACGCAAGCTGCTCACCCGTGACGGCCTGATCCACGTTGAACAGCACGTTGACCAGCGGCAGGCGGCTGGGGTCTCGCGGCAGCGCGAGCTGCTTGAGCAGCGTGCCGAAGGTGTACTCCTGGTGCTCGTAGGCATCGAGCATCGTGGTGCGCAGCTGCTTGAGCACCTGGGTGAAGGGCGCCTCCGCGGACACGTTGCTGCGCAGGGGCAGCGCGTTCACGCAATGGCCGACCAGGTTCTTCAGCCCGGCCACGGACTGGCCCGCGGCGGGGATGGCGACCACCACGTCCTCCAGCCCGGTGAGCCGGTGCAGCAGCGCCTTGAAGCCCGCGAGCAGCGTGGTGAAGAAGCTGCCGCCGTGGCGCGCGCCCACGCGCTTGAGCTGTTCGACGAGCGCGGGCTCCAGGACGTAGTCCTCGCGCCGGGAGCTGTACGTCTTCGACGGCGGACGGCGCTTGTCCAGCGGCAGCTCCAGCACCGGCAGCGTGCCGGAGAACTTCTGGAGCCAGTAGCGCTCGTGCGCCGCGTACTCCGCCGTCGTGGCCAGCTGCTGCTGCGCCAGCGCGTAGTCGCTGAACAGGGGCGCGGGCGTGATGTCCGGCTGCACCCGACGCACCTGCGCCGAGTAGAACGTCGCCAGGTCGCGCAACATCACCGCCATGGACCAGCCGTCGCACACGATGTGATGCGCGGTCAGCGTCAGCAGGTGCTGGTCCGCGGCGAGCTTCACGAGCCTCGGGCGCATCAGGGGACCGGACTCCAGGGGCAGCGGCGTCTCCACCTCGTGGGACACCAGCTCCCGGACCCGGGCCTCGCGCTCGGAGGAAGGCAGCGCGTCCAGCTCCAGCACGTCCAGCATGACGGGCATCGTGGCCGCCACGCACAACGTGAGGCCATCCGCGCTGAACGTGCTGCGCAGCGCTTCGTGCTGCTCCACCAGGTCCTGGAGCGCCGAGCGCAGGCTCTCGACGTCCAGCGGGCCCTGGAGCCGGACGGACATGGACTCGTTGAAGGCACACGACGCGTCGGGGCCCATCTGAACGCCGGTCCACACCTCGCGCTGGGGCTCGGTGGACGGGACGGTGAGCTGAAGAACAGGCCCGGCGAACGGATCGAAGTCGTCGGGAAGGTCCTGCGTCTCGGGCGTGGAAGGGTTCGGGGTCTTCATCGGGTCTCGCTCAACTTGACGAACTTGCCGGGCTGCGACGGGTGCGGGACGAACCAGGCGGGGTTGCCCTGCGGATCACGTCCCAGACGTGCACCGGGCACCGGAGGCTGGTTGGCGTCGAAGGCCACGGCCGCGGGGGCCTGCGTCTGACGGGCCTTGCCCGGCAGGAAGCCCGCGTCCTGCAGCTCCGTGACGCTGTCCTGGAACGCGTTGATGAGGCGCTGGAGGTCCGCGTCCGTGTGGGCGGTGGTGAAGAAGCAGGGGAAGCCGTCCCAGATGTGGATGCCCTTGTCACGGAGCAGGCAGAACAGCAGGTCCCCGTGGGAAATGTCCGCCGTGACGAACGTCTTCCACAGCGAGCCGAAGTGCTTGATGCGCAGGGGCGCGCCCACCTCGTCGAAGAATGCGTTGAGCGTGTTCGCGAGCTTGTCCGCCTTCGCGCTCACGCTGCGCTGAAGCTCCGGACCCGCGGCCTTCATGTGCTCCAGCGCGGCCTTCGCGGCGGCGAGCGCCAGCGGGTGGCGCACGAACGTGCCGGCGAAGTACGTCACGCCCACCGTGGGCACGGAGTCGTCGCCGAACTGCCAGTGGCCGCCGTCCAGCGCGTCCATGAACGGGCGCTTGCCCGCGATGACGCCAATGGGCATCCCGCCGCCCACGACCTTGCCGTAGGTCGCCACGTCCGCCTGCACGCCGAACACCGCCTGGGCGCCGCCCGGGTGCATGCGGAAGCCGGTGATGACCTCGTCGAAGATGTAGACGGAGCCGGACTTCTGGGTGAGGTCGCGCAGCTGGTGCAGGAACTCGCGCGGCTGGAAGTCGGGGCGCCGGCTCTGCACCGGCTCCACCATGATGGCCGCCAGCGAGTCCGCGCGCTGACGCAGGATTTCGAGCGACTCCGGCGTGCCGTAGTCCAGCACCAGCACGTCCTGCACCGCGCCCGCCATGATGCCCGGGGCGGCCGGCACGGTGCGCAGGCTCTTGGTGCCGCGCACCAGCACCTCGTCGAAGATGCCGTGGTAGCTGCCGGCGAAGATGGCCACCGTGCTGCGGCCGGTGACGGTGCGCGCGATGCGCAGCGCTCCCATCACGGCCTCGGAACCGGTGTTGCACAGGGCCGCGCGGTCCGCGCCGGTGAACTCACAGACGAGCTTCGCCACCTCACCCGCGAGCGGGTGCATGGGCCCCAGCTCGTAGCCGTCGTCCACCTGCTTGTGCACCGCCTGGGTGATGAAGTCCGGCGCGTGGCCGAACATCACCGAGCCGAAGCCGTTGAGCGCGTCCAGGTACTGGTTGCCGTCCACGTCCCAGAGCTGCGAGCCCTTGGAGCGGTTCACCGCCAGCGGGTAGATGAGCTCCTTGAGCAGCGGCCGGAAACCCGTCACCACGCGCGGGTCGGACAGCTGGCTCCGGTTCTCCTGGGCCGCGCGCTTGGAGCCCTGCGTCTTCGCGTTGTAGCGGCGGGTGAAGTCCTCCAGGAATGTCTGCTGCCGGGGCGTGAGCGCGTCCTTCGGCGCGAGGCTGATGCGCGCGATGGCGCCGAAGGCCTTCTTCACGTCGTACTTCACCGGGCCCTTCAGGTCGGCCTCGTCCGCCGGGGCGGCGACGGGCGCGGCGGCGGCGGGAGCCTCCGGGGCCACGGCCACCGGAGCGGCCTGGACCTGCACGGGCGCGGCCTGGACCGGCGCGGGCGCGGAGACCGCGGCCGGCTGACCGGACAGGATGGCCAGCTGCTGGGTCATCAGCCGCAATTGCTGCTCGATGACCGCCTGGAGCGTGCCGGCGGGCGCGGACGGAGCCTGCGCCTGGAACTGGAACGCGGGCGCGCTGGCGACCGGCGCGGCGGCGACGTGCTGTTGCGCGAGGATGTTCGCGGCGAGCTGCGCGGGGGCGCTCGGACCAGCGGCCACGGGAGCGGGCGCGGCCTCCGGAGGCATCCGACCGTCGAGGAACGCGGCGAGGTCGCCCAGCGACGGCACCTCTTCGAGGAGCTGCCGGAAGGTGACCTTCACGCCGAACTGCTTCTGCACCGCGAGCGCCGCCTGCGTGAGCACCAGCGAGTCGAGCCCCAGCTCCAGGAAGCTCGCGCTTGCGTCGGCATCGCCGAGCTCCAGGCCGCTGAGTTCCTCGAACAGGTTGCGCAGGGTGGGGATGAGACGTTCAGCGCGGGGGGCAGGGGCGGTGCTCACGGCGACTCCGGTGGAGGGTGTGGAGGCGGGCACGGGCGCCCGCTCAAGGTCGATCCAGTGGCGCTGCCGCTGGAAGGGATACGTGGGAAGGGTGACGCGCTGGCGCTGCTCGTCGGCATGGAACGCCGACCCGTCCAGGGGAACGCCCCGGCGCCAGAGCTGGCCCGCGGCATTCAAGAGGGCGCTCCAGTCGGCCGTGTCGCCGCTGGACTCGCCCAGGGAGGTGAACACGCGGGCGCGCTGTTCGGCGGTGGCCTGCTGCCGCGCCAGCGTGGCGAGCGTCACGCGCGGGCCCACTTCCAACAGCAAGTGGTCGCCTTTGTCCCAGAGCGTGCGCAGCGCGGGCGCGAAGCGGACCGTGTCGCGCAGGTGTCGCGCCCAGTAGTCGGGGGACGTCGCCTCGGCGGGCGTGAGCCACGTGCCCGTCGCGGTGGAGACGATGGGGATGCGCGGCTCCGACAGGCGCATGCCCTTCACCGTCTCGAGGAAGGGCGCCACCGCGGCGTCCATCATCGGCGAGTGGAAGGCGTGCGACGTCTGGAGCAGCCGGCTCGCCGCGCCTTCCGCCTCCAGCGTGGTCTGCAGCCGCAGCACCGCGTCCGTGGGACCGGAGACCACGCACAGGCGCGGCCCGTTGTCCGACGCGATGGCCAGCCCGTCCGTCAGCCGGGGCGCGAGCGCTTCGGCGGGCAGGCGCACCGACAGCATGCTGCCCGGCGCCTGCGCCTGCATGAGCTGCCCGCGCTTCGCGACCAGGTGCAGCGCGTCCTCCAGCGTGAAGACACCCGCGAGGCACGCGGCGACGAACTCGCCCACGCTGTGGCCCACGAGCGCGCCCGGCCGCACGCCCCAGCTCCACCAGAGCTGCGCGAGCGCGTACTCCACGGTGAAGAGGGCCGCCTGCGCGAACGATGTCTGGCGCAGGGCCTCGGCGGCTTCAGGGGACTCGGGGTCCTTCGGAAAGAGCACCTCGCGCAGGTCGCGCCCGAGCAGCGGCTTCAGCACCTCCGCGCACGCATCCACCGTGGCGCGGAAGGCGGGCGCGTGGCGGTACAGTCCGTGCGCCATGTCCGGGTGCTGCGAACCCTGACCGGGGAAGAGGAACGCGAGGGGCGGGGTGGACTCCAGCGCGGTGGCTTCCGCCCCGGCCGCCGTCAGCGCCTTCACGGCCTCTTGCGCACTGCCCGCGACCACGGCCTTGCGGAACGGGAACGCCCGCCGGCCGGTGGACAGCGTGTGCGCCACGTCCGCGAGCGGAAGCTCCGGGTTCGCCTGGAGGTGCGCGGCCAGTCGCTCCGCCGCCTGCGTCACGGCCGCGGGCGTCTTCGCCGACAGCAGGAGCAGGTGGACGGGCTTCGACGGGCCGGAGGCAGGGCGCGCGGGAGCCTCCTCCACCACGACGTGCGCGTTGGTGCCGCCCACGCCGAAGGAGCTGACGCCGGCGCGCAGGGGCTCCGTGCCTTCGGGCCACGCGGAGCGCTTCGTCTGGACGAAGAAGGGGCTCTTGCCGAAGTCGATCTTCGGGTTGGGCGTCTGGAAGTGCAGCGTCGGAGGCAGCTCGCGGTGCTTCAGCGCGAGCACCGTCTTGAGCAAGCCCGCCACGCCCGCCGCGGCGGTGAGGTGGCCGAAGTTGCTCTTCACCGAACCGATGGCGCAGAAGCCGGTGTCGGTGGTGTGCGCGCGGAAGGCCTGCGACAGCGCCTCCACTTCGATGGGGTCACCCAGCGGCGTCGCCGTGCCGTGCGCTTCCACATAGCGGATGGTGCGCGGATCCACTCCCGCGTTCGCATGCGCCGTCGCGATGACGGTGGCCTGTCCCTCCACGCCCGGCGCCGCGAAGCTCATCTTGGCCGCGCCGTCGTTGTTGACGGCCACGCCGCGCAGCACCGCGTGGATGACGTCGCCGTCCGCCTGCGCGTCCGACAGGCGCTTGAGCACCACCGCGCCCACGCCGTCGCTGAAGAGCGTTCCGGTGGCGCTCGCGTCGAAGGGCCGGCAGTGCCCGTCCTGGGAGAGCATGCCGCCCTCCTGGTACAGGTGGCCGGACAACTGCGGCACCGTCACCGCCGCGCCGCCCGCCAGCGCCACGTCGCACTGGTGCGTCTGCAGGGCCCAGAACGCCTGCGCCACCGCGACGAGCGACGTGGAGCACGCGGTGTTGAGCGACAGGGCGGGCCCGCGCAGGTCCAGCTTGTGCGCGACGCGCGTCGCCACGTAGTCCTTCTCGTTGGCGACCATCGCCTGGAAGGCGCCCACCCGGCCCACGATGTCCTGACGGGGCTGGACGTGCAGCGGCTGGTAGCTGTTGTTGTGCGTGCCCGCGAAGACGCCGATGAGGCCCGGGTACGTCTCCGGCACGCAGCCGGCGGACTCCAGCGCGGACCAGGCCGTCTCCAGGAAGAGGCGCTGCTGCGGATCCATCACCTGCGCCTCCTTCGGCATGATGCCGAAGAAGCCCGCGTCGAACAGCTCCACGCCCTCCAGGATGCCACGCGCGCGCACGTACTCGGGTGCGTCCCGTTCGGCGGTGGCCACCGACGGATCCACTTCGTCACGCGTGAAGGTCGTGACGGATTCCACCCCGCCGACCAGGTTCTTCCAGAACGTCTCCACGTCGGGAGCGCCCGGGAAGCGGCCCGCCATGCCGATGATTGCCACCGGCTCCGAAGCCCCCGTCCCACCGGCCGCCTGCTGACGCTTCGCCTGCCGAGCCTCCACCTGCTGCTTGAGCGAAGGCCGCGACGCGTCCCCGGAGAGCACCGCCGCCAGCTGCGCCACCGTGGGCGACTGGAAGAGCTGGACGATGGGGATCTCCAGCCCGTGCTCCTGCCGCAGCCGCGCCACGCACTGGAGCGCGAGCAGCGAGTTGCCGCCCAGCTCGAAGAAGCTGTCGTGGATGCCCACCCGGTCGATGCGCAGCAACTGCGCCCACGACTCCGAAATCGTCCGCTCCAGCGGCGAGCGGGGCGCGACGTAGGCCTGCTGCAATTCCGGGCGCGTGGGCAGCGGGGCGGGCAGGGCGCGCCGGTCGATCTTCCCACTGGGCGTCCGGGGCAGGGTCTCCAGTACGACGAACGCGGAGGGCACCATGTAGTCCGGCACCCGCGTCCCCAGGTGACGCCGCAGCGTCCCGGCCGCGTGCTCCAGCGTGCCGTCCGGGACGACGTACGCCACCAGCCGCTTGTCGCCGGGCACGTCCTCGCGCGCCACCACCGCTACCTGCTTCACCGCCGGGTGGCTGCCGAGCGCGACTTCAATCTCGCCCAGCTCGATGCGGTAGCCGCGCACCTTCACCTGACCGTCGATGCGGCCCAGGAACTCCACGTTGCCGTCGGGCAGCACGCGCGCCAGGTCGCCGGTGCGGTACGCGCGCTCGCCGGTACCGGGGCGCAGCGGGTGCGCCACGAAGCGCTCCGCCGTCAAGGCCTCGCGGTGCAGGTAGCCGCGCGCCAGGCACACGCCCGCGAGGAACAGCTCGCCGGACTCGCCGTGCGGCACGGGCCGCTTCTGCTCGTCCAGGACCACCAGCTCGCAGCCGTCGATGGCCTTTCCGATGGGCGGCAGCGCGGGCCATGCATCCGGGGATCCCCGGAGCACGTAACTGGAGACGACATGCGTCTCCGACGGGCCATAGTGATTGTGCAGCGCGCAGCCCGGCAGCGCGGCGAAGAAGGCGCGCAGGTGGTGCGTCACCTGGAGCTGCTCGCCCGCGGTCACCACCTCACGCAGGGACGGCGGCACCTTCTGGTGGGAGGTGGCGATCTCCGACAGGCTCTGCAGCGCGATGAAGGGCAGGAACAGCCGCTCCACGCGCTCGTCCGCCAGCAGCTTCAGGAGCAGCACGGCGTCCAGCCGCAGCTCGTCCCGCACCAGCACCAGCGTTCCGCCCGAGCACCAGGTGCCGAACAGCTCCTGGAACGACACGTCGAACGACAGGGGCGAGAACTGCAACGTGCGCGTGCCCGGGCCGGCGATCGACTGGCCCAACTGCCACGTGATGAGGTTCGCGAGCGGCCCGTGCCCCATCGCCACGCCCTTGGGCGTGCCCGTGGAGCCGGAGGTGTAGATGGCGTACGCCAGCCCCTCCAGGCTCGACGCGTCCACCGGGGAGGCCGGAGCCTCCGGGGCGAAGAGGGCGGGGGACTCGTCCAGGCACAGCACCGGCCCGGCGAAGGCCGGCAGCCCCGCGCGCAGCTTCGCCTGGGTCAGCAGGACCGGCGCCTTCGCGTCCTCCAACATGAATGACAGACGCGGAGCGGGATAGGCAGGGTCCAGCGGAAGGTACGCGCCGCCGGCCTTGAGCACGGCCAGCACCGCCACCACCATCTCCACCGAGCGCTCCAGGCACACGCCGACGAGCACGTCCGTGGTGACGCCCAGTCCCTGGAGGTGGCGGGCAAGTTGGTTGGAGCGGCGGTCCAGCGCGGCGTACGTCAGCCCCACGCCCTCGAAGCGGACGGCCTCGGCCTCGGGGGTCCGAGCCGCCTGGGCCGTGAAACGCCCCACCACTGTCTGTCTGACCGCTTCATCCACGGACATATCCCCCAGGGCCATCCCGACTTTCTGTTTCTGAGCGTTCAAAGAGTAGAGGATGGGAAAGACAGGCCAAGCCGGTCCCCAAGCATGCCATGCCTGTACAGGATTCAACGGTCCCGGACCGATTCCTTGCGGGCAGGCGAGCCCTGGACCGCCCTGGTGCCTTCGGCCCTGCGTACGTATTCAGAGAAAGCGCGAAAAGAACCCGAGCACGCGGCGGGGGTACTCCTCGGGAGAAGCCAGGAGGTAGTCCCCATGGCCCGCGCCCGGCACCCGCCACTTCTCCCAGGGCCCGCGGCCCTGACCCAGCAGGTGGTCCAGGGCGGAGTCGGGCACCCACGGGTCCTCGGTGCCGGCCACCAGCAGGACGGGGCGGCCGGTCAGCGTGGCCATGTCCCGGGCGGGTTGCACGGCGTTCACGTCCACGCCCGCGCGCTTCATCACGCCCAGCGCCGGCCACAGGCCCAGAGGGCCATAGTGACCCAGCTCGTCCTGGAGCGCCTGCGCGGGCGCGACGGCCGCGGCCTCCACCACCACGGCCTTGAGGCGCGGATCACCCGCCGCCGCCTTCAGCACCGAGTAGCCGCCCAGGGAGAACCCGAGCGCGCCCATGCGCCGGGCGTCCACCTCCGGCTGGCGCGCCGCGAAGTCCACCGCCGCCCGCACCTGATCCGCCTCGCGGTCGCCGTAGGTGGACACCGTCCCGTCGCTTTCGCCGTGCGCGCCCAGGTCGAACAGCACCAGCCCGTATCCTTCCCGGGCGAGGAAGCGGGCCTCCGGCAACAGTTGTGTACGGTTGCCTGAGAGGCCATGCACCAGGATGACGAGCGCTCCATTGCGCGGCGGCAGATACCAGCCCTTGAGCCCCAGCCCTTCACCGGCCTGGAACGCCACGGCGCGCAGTCCGGCGAACACGGCGTCTTCCGGGAGCGGTCCCACCGGATTGCGCGGGGGATGCACCTCCGAGTCGATGTAGCGCGCGCTGCGCACCGCGACCCAGGCCGCCAGCCCCAGCAGCACCACCCCGCCCAGCAGCAGCCCGGTGACGAGCCCGCGCTTCATGCCGGGCCCCGGGCCTCTTGCTCCATCCACGCGTCCAGCTTCGCCTCCAGGACGTCCAGTGGCAGCGAGCCGGTCAGCAGCACCTGATCATGGAAGGCCTTCACGTCGAAGCGTGAGCCCAGCGTGGCCTCCGCCTTCGCGCGCAGGGCGCTGATCCGCAGCTGGCCGACCTTGTACGCCAGCGCCTGCGCCGGCCACGCGATGTAGCGGTCCACCTCGTTGGTGACGTCCAGCTCCTGGCGCGGGGCGTTCTCCATGAAGAAGTCCAGGGCCTGTCGCCGCGTCCACTGCTTCGCGTGCAGGCCGGTGTCCACCACCAGCCGCACCGCGCGCCACATCTCGAAGGCGAGCTGGCCGAACTTGTCGTGCGGGTCTTCGTACAGGCCCAGCTCGTCGCCCAGGGACTCGCAGTACAGCGCCCAGCCCTCGTCGAAGGCGACGTAGGACGTGAAGCGGCGGAACTCCGGAAGCTGCGTCTGTTCGGAGGCGAGGGAGATCTGGAAGTGGTGGCCCGGCACGGCCTCGTGCAGCGTCAGGGGCACCATCTCCCAGACGGGCCGCGTCTCCGGCCGGTAGAGGTTCACCTGGAAGAGGCCCGGGCGCGAGCCGTCCGAGGCGGCGGGGAAGTAGAAGCCCGTCGTCACGTCCGGGGCCATCGCCTCCGGAACGGGTTCGACGACGTAGGGCTTCTTGGGCATCGTGCGGAACAGCCGCTCCAGCAGCGGGTCGATGCGCTTCGCCAGCGCCTGGTAGCGCGCGAGCAGCGCTTCGCCCGTGGGCTCGTAGAAGCGTGTCTGTGTGCGCAGCGCTTCGAAGAACTCCTGGAGCGTGCCGGTGAAGCCCGTGCGCGCCATCACCTGGAGCATCTCCGCGCGCAGCCGCTTCACCTCTTCCAGGCCCACCGCGTGGATCTCCTCGGGGGACAGGCGCGTCGTCGTGTGCCGGCGCGCGAGGACCGAGTACAGTGCTTCACCATCCGGGAACTGCCACACGCCCACGGTCTCCGGGGCGGCGGGCAGGTACTCCGTCAGGAGGAAGTCCCGGGTGCGCCGGAGCGCGGGCACCACCGCGTTCACGATGGCGTCGCGGCCTGCCTGCGCCAGCCGTCGCGCGTCCGCTTCCGGCACGTCCTTGGGGATGCGGGTGAAGGGGCCGTAGAAGCCGCTCTGGGTAGCGTCCGAGACGAGCTGCCGCTCCAGTTGCGGCGGGATGCGCTGGAGCACGATGCGCGGGTGGATGCGGTGCTGGCGCAGGCCCTCGCGCATCAGGGCCACCACCTGATCCGCGTAGGTCCCGAAGCGCTCCAGGCGCTTCACCCAGTCCTCGTAGTCCCGCACCGTCTCGAAGCGCAGGGTGTCCGCCAACTGGTACGCCGTCTGGAGTCCCGGCGGTTGCTTGAGCCCCTCCGGCAGGCCGCCCAGCTGGTTGAGGGGCAGCAGGTGCCACTTCACCCCGTACTCCTCCACCCACGTCTCGTGCATCCGGCGGAAGAGGTCCAGGTGGAGCCGGTCCGCGTCGTCGTCCAGGGCCTCGCGGTCCACGCGGGCAAGCTTCGCCAGCACGTCATGGCTGTGCCGGTGGTCCGCCTCCAGCCCGGCGAGGCTCAGGTCGTCCCACCGGTCGTTCCACCGGCGGTCCCCCAGCAGCGAGGCATAGGTGGGGTACTGCTGGAGCGAGTACTGCCACTCCGCGTCCAGCAGGGCGTGCAGCGCGGCGGAGGCGCCGCCGCGCTGGGAGGTGGATTCGGGAGACATGGACGGACTCCGGAAGGGGAGCGCTGCGACGGACCGCGACTACACGAACATCGACGGATCGAACTCGTCCACGTTGACCGGCAGGATGCGCGGCAGGGGACGCTGGAAGACCTTGGCGTTGAGCTCCAGGTCGACGATCTTCAAACCGGACGGCACCAGTTCACGGAAGCGCTGGCTGACGTATTCGCGCAGGCCCAGCACTGCCACCTGGCGCTTCTCCTCCAGCAGCGGCTTGAGGGCCTCCGCGAAGTCCGCGCCGTCGTGGCTGGCGAGTCCCACCGCCGCGCCGGGGCGCTGGGTGCGGATGTTCTCCAGCAGCTTCAGGATGCCCAGGTCCACGACCTTCTGATCCGGCCGGCCGTGCAGCAGCGCGACCTCGCAGCCCGCGGACTTCAGGGCGCGCACGAAGCCGATCATCGCGTCCGGGAGCTGCTCCCCGCGCGCGTTGAGCACCACCACGCAGCGCACCGGCTTGGGGAAATATGTTTCACAGAAGCCGATGAGCCGGTCGAACTGCACCCGATCCTGGGGTTCGGGTTTGCGGCCCACGATGTTGGAGACGGCCCAGTCGACGTTCTCGGCGTCGATGAGCACGTAGGAGGCGGCGGCTGGACGGACGGGTTGCATGGCGGTGACAATACGCGCCCCGCTGGCGATTGGGGGCATCTTCAGCGCGCGCGGATCCGCTGGAACTCAGCAAGCAACAATTCCGAGACCCTCCGCACACGCGGAATATCCAAGGCGGACTTCGCGCACACCAGGTGTGTCTGGCTCCGGGCGAAGGGCCCCAGGTCCAGCTCCAGGGGCACGAGCTGCGTCGGCCGTTGGAAGCGGTGCGCCATGCGCCCCAGCACCATGGCGCCCAGCCCGGCCTCCGCCGCCGCGACCAGCAGCAGGTAGTTGTCCGCGGTGAACGACGGCGCGAAGCCGGGGATGAGCGACTCCAACTGGGGGTTGGGCGGCACCGTGTCGAACGGGGGCGCCCAGGCCACCCACGGAAGTTGTTGGAGCGTCACCTTCTTCGGCAGCCGCGCCTTGAGCGCCTTGGAGACGAAGACGGCGTTGGTGAACTCCAGCGTGTCCACGAGCTTGAGGTCCGGACTGGTGGGAGGCCGGCTGCGCAGCGCGAGGTCCGCCTCTCCGCGCGCCAGGTCCAGGTACTGCACCTGTGACTGAACCTCCAGCCGGAGGCCCGGGTGCTTCTGGGCGACGAAGGCCGCGAAGGGGGCCAGGAAGTCGAAGCCCAGGTAGGGCGTGCTCGTCACCCGCACGAGGCCCCGGGGTGAGCTGTCCGCGGACTCCGCCGCGCGGTGCAGCTCGCCGGCCCACTCCGCCATCTTCTTCGCCGGCACCACCAGCCGCTCGCCGGCCGCCGTCAGCGCCGCGCCGTCCACGCTCCGGCGGAACAGCGCCGCGCCCACCGCGTACTCCAGCGCGGCCAGCCGGCGGCTCACGGTGGGCTGTCCAAGGCGCAGCCGCCGCGCGGCGGCACTGAAGCTGCCTGTCTCCGCGATGGCCAGGAACAGCCGGGCGTCGTCCCAGGAGATATCCATAAAGGGATGGCATCATGCCCATTTCATGGATTCCCATCCATGGGTGGATCCTCCATGGTGCGGTTCGTATCGAACGCCCGGGCCCGTCCCGGAAGGAGTTCTCGCCATGAAGTCCACGCTGCTCGCGCTCTGCCTCGCGGTGGTCGGCACCGGTTGCGCCACGTCCTCCCACGACTTCCAGAAGTCCGCGCTGGGGGTGACGAAGCCCGCGTCCGCGCTGCTCGCGGAGCTGGATGCGCCGGGGCCGGTGGAACTGGAGACCATCACGTCCTGCGACTGGGCGGTGGAGCGCGGCGGTCTCATCAACCTGGACCACCCCACGGCGAAGGCGGCGCAGTTGAAGGATGACGACGAGCCCATCCAGGTCTTCTTCCATGCGCTGCGGCATCCGTCGCAGGGTCTGTACATCGTGGACACCGGAATGGAGACGGCCCTGCGGGACGCGCCGGACCGGTCCGCGATGCGCGGCATCGTGGCGAGCCAGATGCACATGGAGAAGATGAAGGTGCTCATGCCGCTGGGTGAGTGGCTGGCGAAGCAGCCGAAGCCGGTGGCGGGTGTCTTCCTCACGCACCTGCACCCGGACCACATCACCGGCATGGCGGATGTTCCGGCGGGGACGCCCGTCTTCACCGGCCCGGGAGAGGCCGCCAAGCGCAACTTCGTGAACCTGTTCGTGCAGGGCGCCGTCGACCGCGCGCTGGAGGGCAAGCCGGCGCTGTCGGAGTGGAACTACACCGCGGATCCGCAGGGCCTCTTCGAGGGCGCGGTGGACATCTTCGGGGATGGGTCCGTGTGGGCGCTCTGGGTGCCCGGTCACACGCCGGGGAGCACCGCGTACCTGGTGCGCTCGACCAAGGGGCCGGTGCTGCTGCTGGGGGATGCCAGCCACACGCGCTGGGGGTGGGAGCACGACGTGGAGCCGGGCACGTTCACCCAGGATGGGCCGCGCAGCGTGGAGAGCTTCCGCAAGCTGCGCGCGTTCGTCGCGGCGCATCCCGGGGTGGAGGTGCGCTTCGGTCACCAGCACTGAGCTTCAGTGCGAGGCACCCGCGCCGCCGCCGCGAAACGCGCGGCGGTAGGCCAGGGGGCTGGTGGTGACGATGCGTTGAAAGTGTTCGCGGAAGGCCGTCGTCGAGCCGAAGCCCACCTTCTCCGCGACGGCTTCCACGGACTGGCCGGTGGTCTCCAGCAGGTGTTGGGCGCGGCGCACGCGGGCGCGGAGCAGCCACTGGAGGGGCGTGGTGCCGGTCTGTTCCCGGAAGCGGCGGCTCAGGGTGCGCTCGCTCAGCGCCGCCTTGCGAGCGAGGGAGGGCAGGGTGAGGGGCTTGTGGAGGTGGTCCTCCATCCACCGCAGCAGGGGTTGCAGCGATGCGCCTTCCGGGGTGGGCGGTGCGTGGGTGATGAACTGGGATTGGCCGCCGTCGCGCTCCAGGGGCATCACCGACCGCCGTGCCGCTTCCGCCGCCACCGCGGAGCCGTAGTCCCGCCGCACCAGGTGCAGGCACAGGTCGAGCCCCGCGGCAGCGCCGGCTGAAGTCAGGAGTTGGCCGTTGTCGACATAGAGGACGTTCGGATCCACCTGGATCTCCGGGTGGCGCCGGGTCAGCTCCTCCGTGGCCAGCCAGTGGGTCGTCGCGCGAAGCCCATCGAGCAGCCCTGTCGCGGCGAGCAGGAAGGCCCCCGAACAGATGGACGCGATGCGCGTGCCCCGGGTGGCCGCGGCGCGGACCGCGCTCACCAGCCGGGGTGGCACTGGCGCGGAGATGTCCGAGACGCCGGGCAGGATGAGGGTGTCCGCCCGGGCCAGCTCCGCCAGTCCGTAGCGGGTCTTCAGTTGGAAGGGGCCCGCGTTGACTTCGGGTGTCACCCCGCAGACGCGGACCTGATAGCCGGGGGCGCCACCAGGGAGGCGGACGCAGCCGAACACCTCGCACGGTGTCGAGAGATCGAACGACACCACTCCATCCAGCGCGACGATGGCGACGACGTGCATGGCGGGAAGATACCAGTCCGACGGGTTCCCGCCAGGTGGCTGTGCCTGGCGGGAAGTCGTTGAAGATTGGCGTTTCCGCCACTCACGTCTCCGGAAGGGCGCATGCCATACGGGGCTTCGTGGCGATGGACGCCATCGGGTCCCCGAGGCTGTTGGTGCTGATCTACCGCTTCCTGCTCCTGCTCAAGTTCTCTGGCGTGGTGCTCTACGGAGGGGGGCTCATCGGGGCGCTGGTGGCCACGAGCCCGGTGGACCGCAAGCGAGCGGTGCATGCCATCGCGTCACCGGGGCTGCTGGTGACGTGGACGGCGGGCTACTTCCTCACGCTCCAACTCAATCTGGCGCTGACGGAGCCGTGGATCCTGGGTGGGCTGTCGTTGTCGTTGCTGTCACAGCTCGCGCTGGTGGCCATGGCGACACGCGAGCGCCGCACGGTGGCGGGGGCGTTGATGGCCGTGGTGCCGTTCTTCTTCGTGCTGGTGCTGATGATCTTCCGGCCGCGCTGGCCCGGGGTGGACTCATGAACGCGCTGCGACAGTTGCGGCTCATCGCCTTCCTGGAAGGGATGTCCTTCCTGGGGTTGCTCTTCGTGGCGATGCCGGTGAAGTACCTGCTCGGACAGCCGCTGGCGGTGCGCATCGCGGGCAGCGTCCACGGACTCCTGTTCCTGCTCTTCGTGTCCTCGCTGTTCCGAGCGGCCTCCGAGCACGGATGGCCCGCGCGGCGCTCGTTCGCGGCATTCGGCGCGTCGCTGGTGCCGTTCGGGAACTTCGTGCTGGACCGCGCCCTCAAGCGTGAGGAGGAGGAGGGGGCGCCAGGGTGAGCCTTGCTTACCCCCCGCGGAACGCACCCGCGGAGATGACCAATAGCTCCGCGCCCGACGCTGCCTTCGCGCCAAAGGGGTCGAGGCGGGTGCTGGCCTGGATCCTCAAGGCCGCGTCATAGGTGGAGTAGGCGTTGACGATGGCATCGGAGAGGAACGTGCTGCTGGCTTCGCCGGCTTGTGCCGCGATGACACCCAGCGCCGCGTCGAGCGTGAGGAGCGCCTCGATGCTGGCATTCACCGCGTCCTGGAAGTGAAGCTGCGTGTCGGCGGTCACCCCGAGATGCGTGCCCAGCACCGACGTGCGTCCGCTGAAGGCGAGCTGCGTGGAGTAGTTCGCCCAGGACTGACCAGCCGCACTGGCGGAAGGGGCGCCGGCCAGCCCGGTGCGAAGGGTGGTGGCGGCGGTGTCCGCCTGGGCCGTCAGCGCTTCGGTCGCGCTGGCTGCCTGGAGGAGGGCCTGTACGGAGGCCTCGGTGGCGCGACCTTCCAGCGCGGCGGCCGACCGCACCGATGCGTCGGCGATGCCGGAGCCCGCTGGCGCCTTCGCCTTCACCACGAAGCGGAACGCCACGCTGGCTTCGCGCTCCGCCTGCTGTTCCTGCTGCGCGTTCGCCTCTTTCGTGGCTTCGCGCACCGCCGCGAAGAACGCGTCGTACGCCTCCGTGGAGGACTCCCCACCCGCATCCAGCCCGGCGTCGAGCTTCGCTGCCGCATCCAACGACGCCGCGAAGAGATACTCCTGCGTGACGAGGGAGCCCGCCCGGGCGTACGCCTTGAGCCGCGTGGCCTGCGCTGCACGCATCGCCGCCGCGAGCGCCTTCACGGAACCCGCCGCTGCTTCGTCGCTCGAATCGCCGCGCACCGCCGCCGCCTGCTCCAGGTTGATCCGGGTGCGCAGGTCCACCGTGTCCACGCTTGTAGGCGAGGCTCCGTCCTTCACCATCCGCACGAACACCTCCGCCTCCAACGAGGACTCCGTGTTGATGGGGGGCGCGATGCGCGCGTCCTCTCTCTCCGCCGGCTGCGTGGAGTCCAGCAGCGCGGAGGCCACCGTGAGACCCTTTGAATCCACCGCCTCGATGACCACCCGGTCGTGCGCCTCGTCCAGCTCCAGGCTGTAGCCTCCGCCTGACTCGACGTCCGCCTCGGCCAGTCGCTTCAACGCACCGTCCGAACCCACGCTGCTGGCACGCACCTTCACCGTGGCCGACACCGCCCCGTCGCCGCCCAGCGCGGGCTTGCCGTCGGTGAGCCCCTGGGGCTGCTGGCCGATGCCCTGGGTGACGTGGCCCCGGACCTTCACGTCGCCGCCGCCACAGCCCACCAGCAGCCAACACGCCGCCGCACCCAGAATCCCTCGAGCCGTGAGACACATCCGCATGTGTGGACAACCCCTGGCCGGACGGGTTCGCCACGGCGCTCGGAGGACTCTAACAAGGCGCGGACACCCGGCCCCTACCGCTTCGCCGCTCCGCCCCCGGGAGGCGCTGCCCCCTTCCTCGTTCGCCCCCGCGCAGGTGTGGGCGTCCGCGAATCCATCTCCTGGAAGGCTTCGGACACGAAGTCGACGAAGACGCGGACGCGCGGCGACAGGTGCCGGCGCTCCGGATAGACGATGTACACGTCGGGCCCAGGCGTGTGCACGGAGGTCAGCAGGGACTGGAGCCGTCCGTCGGCCAGGGCCTGCTCCGCCACGAACTCCGGGATGCGCGCGATGCCCACGCCCTCCAACGCCAGCGCCAGCAGCGCTTCGTTGTTGTCGGATGCGAAGGGACCGGGCACGTCCACCGCGACGCCATCCAGCCTCCACGGGACGCGCTGCCCGTCACGCAGATAGGCCAGACACGCATGGCGCTGGAGGTCGGCCACCTTCCGGGGCGTGCCGCGCCGGCGCAGGTACGCGGGCGACGCGCAGATGACCGCGCGCGAGTCTCCCAGCCGCTTGCGGATCAGCCGCGCATCCGCGCTCTCCCCCATGCGCAGTCCCACGTCCATCCGCTCCTCCACCAGGTCGATGAAGCGGTCGGTGAGCCCCAGCTCGCACTCGACCTGCGGATACGCGGCCAGGAACGCGGGCAGCCTGGGCACCAGCCAGTAGCGGCCCAGGTCCATGGGCGCGGTGATGCGCAGCGGCCCCCGGGGGCCTTTCGATTCGCGCAGCTCCCCCTGCGCCGCTTCCAGCTCCGCCACGATGCGCTGGCCCCGCTCGAACAGGGCCAGCCCCTCCGGGGTCGGCTGGAGCGTCCGGGTGCCGCGTTGCAGAAGCAACACCCCCAGGCGGCCCTCCAGCCGGGCCACCGTCTTGCTGACCGCGGACGGGGACACGCCGAGCGATCGCGCCGCCGCGCTGAAGCTGCCGGACTCAATCGTGCGCACGAACGCGCCCAGCCCGGCGAGCGGCTCCTGGAGGAGGGTCATTCGCGAACTCTAGGAACAGGACATGTGCCCGACAAGCCACTACCCGTCCACCTGGGAACAATGCAGGTTGTGATTCCTCTCACAGGAGCAGGTCATGAAAGTCTTCGTGCTGGGCGCGACGGGGTACATCGGTGGGTCGGTGGCGGTTCGGCTGATGGCGGCGGGACACCAGGTGGTGGGCACCGCCCGGACGCAGGACAAGGCCCGCGAGCTGGAGGCGCGTGGCATCCAGGCCACCGTCGCCTCGTTCGACGACGTGGACGTGCTGACGCGGCTGGCGAAGGAAGCGGATGCCGTTATCAACGCGGCGTCCGCGGATGATCGCAAGACCGTGGAGGTGTTGCTCGCCGCGCTCAAGGGGTCGAACAAGCACTTCATCCACACCAGCGGCTCCAGCATCGTCGCCACCGACACCGGCGGCACGCTGACGACGCAGGTGCATGACGAGGACATGCCCATCGACCCCGTCCCGGAGAAGGTGGCCCGCATCGCGCTGGACACGCTCGTGCTGGAGGCGAAGAAGGAGGGCATCCACACCAACGTCATCTGCCCGTGCCTCATCTACGGCAAGGGCCTGGGCCTCAACCCGGACAGCGTCCAGTTGCCACCGCTCATCAAGTACGCGCGGGAGACGGGCACCGCCCGCTACATCGGGAAGGGCGAGAACGTCTGGTCCAACGTGCACATCGAGGACCTGGCGGACCTGTACCTGATGGTGCTGGAGCGCGCGCCGGCCGGAACGTTCTATTTCGCGGAGAATGGCGAGGCGAACTTCCGCGACGTGGTGACCGCCATCGGCAAGCGCTACAGCCTGCCCGTCGGCAGTATGCCGGTGCCGGAGGCGGAGAAGCTCTGGGGCGTGGAGCTGGGACGTCTGGCGCTCGCGTCCAAC
Source organism: Corallococcus sp. CA047B (assembly GCF_003612065.1). Taxonomy (NCBI): domain Bacteria; kingdom Pseudomonadati; phylum Myxococcota; class Myxococcia; order Myxococcales; family Myxococcaceae; genus Corallococcus; species Corallococcus sp. CA047B. The sequence continues at coordinate 7,520 of NZ_RAWD01000035.1, read as the reverse complement.
AGCCGCATCCACGCGAAGCGGGCCCGGGCGCTGGGCTGGAAACCCCACCGGCCCTCGGTGTTCGACGTCATCGCGCAGATGAAGTAGGCGCCCACCCGCAACCATCCAGGGTGGGAGGGGTTGAGGAGGGCATGACCCGACGCCCCCTGCTCCTGGCCTCGCTGCTGTTCACGACCCCCGTCTTCGCCTTCGGCGAGGACCTCTGCTACGCGGCGAATGGCACCGCCCCGCTCAACTGTCAGCCGCTGCCCGCCGGCTGCGCGTCCGGAGACGCCTCCGCGGCATGCAAGTCGGCGGCGCTGACGGCCGCGGCGAACGCCAAGGAGCAGTCCAGCGGGGGACGCAGCCTCATCCACGTCGACGCCACCTACCTCCTGGCGCAGGCCGTGGGCTTCACCGCCACCAGCGCGTACTGGATCGCCGCCTACGACGAAGCGACGGACCTGGGGACGTTCGCGCCGCGCACGCTCACGGGGGCTCCCGCGACGAACGCGACGGCCCTCACCACGAAGTCCATCACCGGCGTCACCCGGGGCGACTTCGAGCACGGTGGCGTGCTCTTCCACTTCGTCGCCCCGCGCAACGGCGGCGCCGCGTACCCCGACCCCGCGGTGGACGGCCTGCACCCGGACGCCAGCGACCCGGACGAGGTGCTGCTCACCAACCTCCGCGCCTGGGCGCTCCAGGGGCAGGGCGCGGGGCGCGGCTGCACCGGCGGCTTGACGGTGCCGGTGTCCGGGGCCAACTACGCGCAGGGGCCCCTGTGCTACCAGTGGAACAGCCAGCCCGGCGTCGTCAGCGGCAGCCTCGCTGCGGTGGGGCCCTTCTCGGTGCCGTTCAGCGCGCCCACCGGGCCGCAGGTCATCGACGTGGGCACCGGCGTGCTGTCCACCGGCTTCGACGCGTACATCGGGACGTACGCCGCCGACGCTCGGGCCGGCATCTACCTGCACACGCTGGCGGATCGCATCTCGCACCACGTCTGCACGGACGCGTCCACGAACACCGGCCCCGTGGGTCTGCCGCGCACCTTCACCATCGACATGTCCAACGCCGAATGCGTCCAGACGCTGCACGTGCTCCGCCATGTCTGGGAGACGGGCACCGACTTCTCCGCGCTCCCGGCGCGCGAGCGCACCACGGAGGCCGCGCTGGGCGAGGTGTTCGACGCGCTCCTGGAGCTGGCCACCGCGCGCGGACTGGCCTCTGGCCCCTCGTCCCAGACGCAGACGCTGAAGACCCAGCTCGTCGCGGAGCTGGCCGCCGCGCTTCAGACCTACAACGCCCAGGACCGCGCGCTCGCGGTGCGCGACGTGGGCTGCGACCGGGGCTACGCCGTGCTGCCCGGCATGCCCGCCTGCGTGCCCTGACGCCTTGGAACAGGGAGGCCGCGAGCCGAACAGGCCCGCGGCCTTCCCGTGCCGCACGGACCTCAGTCCGGAAGCATGAAGCTCAGCTTGTGCCGCTGCGCCAGCGCCGGGAAGCCGCGCGTGATGGCGTCCTGCACGTAGCCGGCGAGGTTGGGGAACACGTAGTCCCGTTCCTCGGCGGTGTTCAGCCCCAGCCACGAGGCGAGCGTGAAGCCGTACTGCTCCACCGTCACCGAGGGAAGCCAGCGGCCCTTGTCGTCCGTGGAGCCGTCGAGCGAGCCGCTCAGGTCCAGGTTCGGGAAGGCGCCATAGAGCTTGTTGCCCGCCACGCGGTTGCCCATCACCAGCACGTGGCCGCCCCAGGCGTGGTCGGTGCCCCGCTCCACGTTCTCCTGCAGCGTGCGGTTGAAGTCGCTCATGGTGAAGAGCGTGGACTGCGGCGCGTTGCCTCCGAAAGCCGGGTCCGCCTCCAACAGGTTCATGGCCTGCTGGAACGCGTCCAGCGCGAAGTCCAGCTGCGCGAGCAGCTCCGGCTGATCGACATCCTGGTTCTGGTGCGTGTCGAAGCCGCCGAAGCCCACGGAGAACACCTGGCGCTTCAAGCCCAACCCTCCACTGGCGGCGGGAATGGCCCCCGCGACCAGGTCGCGCACCACCTGGTAGAGCTGGGTGTGCAGCGTCCACCGGTCCTTGCCCACGGGCGTCGCGAACAGCGTATCGATGGTCGCGCGAGTCCCCACGGCGACCTGCGTCCACGCGGCGTCACGCGCGGCCGCTCTCGCGGTGGCGAACGTCTGCGCGGTGCCGAAGACGCCCGCGTAGGAGCCCTCCAGCGCCACGCTGTCCTGAAAGGCCATCACGTCCTTGAGCGCCTGCTGCTGGAGCGCGTCGAAGGGCGCGTCCCCCACGGTGCGGAACGCGAGCGTGCCATCGGCGGCGACCATCAACGGCTTGCGCTCGGCGCCGACGGTGAAGCGCGGCTTGCCGCCGAAGGACGTCACCTCCGGATAGTCCGGCGGGGTGCTGCTGTTGAGGATGTGCAGCTTGTCCGCTGCGCGCCCGCCCCAGCCCGTCACCTTGAGGTCGGACGTCACCGTGCTGGTGGTGGGGTTCGCCAGCGCGCTGGCCCAGGCGTCCTGCTGGTCGCTGTGGGAGAAGAGGTTCTCCGGCACGTCCAGGCTGGCCGTGTAGTCCGCCTTGGTCAGCGGCTTGACGAGCGGGCCCACGTTGCACACGAAGGCGGCGCGGCCCGCGTTGAAGTGGTCGCGCACCTTGAGCAGCGACGGGTGCAGACCGTAGGCGTTCGTCTGCGCCTGTCCCGTCGGGTTGATGATGAGCAGGTCGCCCAGCGGGATGCCCACGTTGGGGCGGGCCGCCAGGTAGTTCGCGTTCTGGGCGCCCAGGCGCGGCACGAGCACGTTGTTGCTGTCACTGCCTCCCAGCAGGAAGACACAGACGGCGACACGGGAGCCGGCGTAGCCCGCGGGCGTGGCGGCGTAGGCGTTGCCCATCCAGCGGGGCAGGGAAGAGGCGGCGGCGAGGAAGCCCAGGCTGCTCGTGGCCCCTCGGAGGAACTGGCGTCGGGTGGTGCTCATGAAGTCACCGCTGGACCTGGAAGGAGGGAGAAAGCGAGGTGAGGTAGAGGGCGAGCTTCTTCTTGCGCAGCACCGTGCCTGCGTTCGGATCCGCGAGCGCGCTCAAGAGGCGCGTCCTCAGCGCCGGATCCATCGTGCCGTGCAGCCAGTACTGGCCCAGCCAGTCGACCAGCGCCGTGGGGTCGGACGGCACCAGGTTGTAGTCCACGGTGATGCCCGAGTTGACCGCCATGTTCGAGTAGAGGAACTCGTGCACGAAGTTGGCGCGCGCGGTGACGGTCGCCGTGTCGAGGATGGCGAACTCGGGGCCGAGCAGGCCGTCGGTGTCGGGAGCGGGGGCGTTGGGCGGGTAGTAGCTGAAGACAGACGGCGAGCGCGTCACCCACTGGCCCAGGCTCTTGCTCCAATTGCTCAGCCGGAGGCCCGGATCCTTGTTCACATCCAACGTGGGCTCCAGCCAGCGCACCGTGTTGGTGATGAACAGCGCGGGCGAGCGCAGGTGGCCGAAGCCGGGCCGCAGCGCCAGGGGCGGCTGGGCGCCGCGCGCCTCGGTGTCCTCCAGGATGGCGCGCACCACCTCCTTCAGGTTGCCGCGATCCCCCTCCTTCGCGAAGACGGTGGCCACGCGCTTCACGTAGGCCGGCGTCGGGTTGCTGGTGACCAGGTGCTGGATGAGCTGCTTGCTGATGAAGGGCGGGACGTTGGGGTCGTTGAAGACGTTGTCCAGCGCCTCCTGCAGGTGCACTTCCGGGGACGCGCCCTCCGTGGTGGAGAAGCCTCGCAGGAGCTGCTTCGAGCCCTTGTCGTGGTTCACACCGCACGCCATCATCGGCTGCGTGTAGTCCGGCGTGGTGATGGTGCCGCCCTTGGCGGGACACGCGGCGGCCTTCCAGGTCCACCCCGACAGCGTGCTGGCGAAGGCCTGCACCTGGGCCTCCGTATACGCGGGCTTGGGCTGACCGGTGTTGGTGTCGAGCTGCACCGAGCCGTTCATGTTCAGCTTGTGCAGGCCGAGCGTGAAGAGCTGGAGCATCTCCCGCGCGTAGTTCTCGTTCGGATCAATGGGATTGCCCGCCGAGTTGAACGCGCGGTTGTTGACCATGTCCAGGTAGCGGCCCATGGCGGGGCTCTTCGTCACCGCCTCCATCAGGTCGCGGAAGTTCCCGAAGGCATGCGTCGACAGCAGGTTCATGTACCCGGCCATCGCCGTCTTCGGATCCGAGTACGCCGTCCGGGTCGACTCCGGGATGCCCAACTGCGAGGCGACCATGATCTGGCTGAGCGCGAACGCCACGCGCAGCCGCAACTGGTCCTCTCCGGCGACGGCGCGCAGGAAGAACTGCGAGCCCAGGTCCGGGGCGGTGTCCGCTCCGCTGAACTGCGCGGCGGGCTGGAGCGCGAACTGCTCCGTGAGCGACGCGGGGATGCCCACCGCCATCACGTGCTCCACGGTGCCCACGGGCGGCGTGGTCACGGTGCGCGCCAGACGCGGGCCGAAGGACGACTGCTCCAGGAAGCGGATGCTGTTCGCCTCACCGGGGGTTTCGAGCGAATCCACGGCCTGCTGGGCTTCGCCCAGGACCTGCTCGGCGGGAGGTGACTGTTCGGGGGGGCCATCGGCCCCTGTGCAGGATACGGCGCACAGGGCGAAGGCCAGGGCGGTGCGACGAAGCATCCGGATACCTCCTGGAACTGCGGGGGACGACCCCGGGAACGTCGGGGCCGCGACGTCGCAGCGGATTCTAGGAGGTTGGTGAATTCCGTGAAATCGGTTTTTTCTGGTAGTGCGGGAACCCTATGACTCGGGAGGTTTCGGGCCGTCCCGGGCGTGGGGCGGCCGCCTACCGGGAGCGTCGGGCCGGTCGCGCGGAGCGGGCGGGCTCACGCACGAGGGAGGTGACCAGGGTCTGTCCCAGCACCTCCGCGGGGGCGCCCTGGAAGCCGGAGCAGGTGAGCTTGAGGCTGATGATGCCGTGCAGCCCCGCCCAGAACACCTCCGCGAGCCGCGCGGGAGGGGTGCCTTCCGGGGTACGGCCGGCGGCCTCCAGGTCCTCGAACACGCGCACCAGCACGGCGAAGGACTGGGGACCCGCGCCTTCTTTCGCGTCCTGGAACAGGGCCTCGGACAGCCGGGCATCCTCCATGAAGATGAGGCGGTAGGTCTCCGGCTGCTTCAGGCCAAACCCGAGGTAGGCCTCCGTCAGGCGTGACAGCCGCTCCACCGGCTCCTTCACGCGAGCGGCGGGCTCCAGCGCCGCGAACAGCTCCTGGAAGCCGCGCACGCACAGCTCGCGCGCGATGGCGTCCCGGTTCTCGAAGTGCAGGTAGAGCGTCGCGGGGGCGTACTCCACGGCTTCCGCGAGCTTGCGCATGGACAGGGCGTCGAAGCCCTCCTTCATCACCATGTCGCGCGCGACCTGGAGGATGTGTTCGCGCAGCTCCGCCCTCTGCCGCTCCTTGCGTTCCGTGATGCCCATGTTTCAAGCGTAGGACTTGACGACGCGAACGGCCAGCAATAAATGAACGGTGTTTACAGAACGGTGTTCAGTGTTTTGGGCGCCGTTCATTCCCCGGGAGAGCGACATGGACACGGACACGGTGGCGTTGTTCGGTGCATCAGGCGTCATTGGTCAGGGTGTGGTGCGAGCGCTCCAGGCGCAGGGGCGGAGCTACCGGGTGGTCGGGCGCTCGATGGAGGGCCTGCGGCGGGAATACGGGGCGGACCCGAAGGCGCAGATCGTCACCTGGAACCCGGAGGACCCGGCGTCCATCCGCGCGGCGGCGCGCGGTGTGCGCACGCTCATCTACATGGTGGGGGTGAACTACTGGCAGTTCCACCTGCACCCGGTGCTGATGCGCCGCACGCTGGACGCGGCCATCGCGGAAGGGGTGGAGCGGGTGGTGCTCATCGGCACGGTGTATCCCTACGGCCTGCCGCGCACCGAACGCGTGACGGAGGCGCACGCGCGCGAGCCGAACACCTTCAAGGGCCGCATGCGCAAGGAGCAGGAGGACCTGCTGCTCGCCGCCGACGCTGCTGGCTCCATCAAGGGCACCATCCTGCGGCTGCCGGACTTCTACGGGCCGGGCACCGAGCGCAGCTTCCTGTACCGGGCCTTCGACGGCGCGCTGAAGGGCAAGCGCGCTGGGCTCGTGGGCCCGCTGGATGCGCCGCACGAGTTCGTCTTCGTGAAGGACGTGGGCCCCGTCGTCGCCGCGCTGATGGACGAGCCGCGCGCGTACGGACACTTCTGGAACCTGGCGGGCGCGGGCGTCACCACGCAGCGCAAGATGGTGGAGGACATCTACGCGCAGGCGGGCCGCCCCGCGAAGATGATGACGATGGGCAAGGGGATGGTGCGGTTCGCGGGCCTGTTCGACCCCTTCATGCGGGAGCTGGTGGAGATGTATTACCTGCTCACCAACCCCGTGCTGATGGACGACTCCGCGCTCAAGGCGCTCCTGGGCACCGTGCACAAGACGTCCTACGCGGAGGGCATCCGCCAGACGCTGGTGGAAATGCGCGAGCAGCAGGCGAAGGCGCACCCGGCGGCGGTCCTCGCGACGACGTGACGGCCGACGTCGCGCGGGGCCGAAGAGGCGTCAGGCCGGGTGGGGTGTCGGGGGGCGTGGAGCGCGCAGGCCCCGCTCCCGCCGGTGGGCGTTCTCCAGGCGCTGCCGGTGGCCCGCGAGCAGGTCGCTGCGGGTGATGATGCCCACGAGGTGACCGGGCTGTTCGCGGGACATCACGGGCAGGCGGCCCACGCCTTCGTCCATCATCAGGTCCGCCGCCTCGCGCAGGGAGCTGTCGTCGAACACGACCGCGGGAGGGCGCTTCACCAGGTCCTTCATCCTCCGGACGCCAGCGTCCTGCCCGTCCAGCAGATCCCTGCGCGTCAGGACGCCCAGGAGCGTGCCTTCGGCGGAGACGACGGGAAAGCCCTGGTGGCGTGAGCCCGCGGCGTCGGATGAAAGCCATGCGCGCACGGCCTCCAGGGGCTGCTCCGCCTGGAGGGTCACCACGGGCTTCAGGCCGTGGTCGCGCACGAGCGCCTGGCCCAGGGCATCCGCGCCCAGCTCCGTGGGGATGCGGCCTCCGCGCCGGGCCAGCTTCTCCGTCATGATGGAGTGCCGCATGAGCAGCGCGGACACGAGGTAGGACACCGAGCAGCCGGCGAGCAGTGGCAGCAGGCCCAGGGGCTGCCGCGTGGTTTCAAAGGCAAACACCACCGACGTCAGCAGCGCGCGAGAGGCCCCCGCGAAGAGGGCGGCCATGCCCACCAGCGCCGCCACGCGCACGTCCACGCCCAGGGCCGGGAACAGGTGCGAGGCGAGCAGGCCCAGGGCGGAGCCCAGACCTCCGCCCAGCGTGAACAGGGGCGCCAGCGTTCCGCCGGACGTCCCGCTTCCCAGCGCCACGGACCAGGAGATGAACTTCAACGCGCAGAAGGCAATCATGGCCATGCCCACGAAGCGGCCCGACAGGATGTCCTCGATGTTGGTGTAGCCCACGCCCAGCGTGCGCGGGGACAGCCACCCCACCACCCCCACCACG
>NZ_RAWD01000359.1:0-9125 GCF_003612065.1 Corallococcus sp. CA047B | reverse complement strand
GGACGGGGACGGGCGGGGGAGGACACAACCACGACACGGACGCGGGCACGGCGCCCACGGAGAACCCGGCCCCGTCGCTCTTCCTGCTGCCCACGCGGCTTCCGGGCTGGAACCAGTACACGGTGGAGGAGCACGTGCATGACCTCACCGTGTTCAAGGACGCGCTCATCGTCTGGTCCGGCACGCAGGCGTACAGCTTCAACCCCGTGACGCAGGCGCTCATCGAGAAGGAGCCCGGCACCCAGCCGTTGACGGAGATCCATCCGGGCACGGTCATCTGGGTGAAGTACTAACGCGGCCCGGGACACAGCGACCATGCGCCACTGGCTCTTCGTGATGGTTGTCGGGGTTCTCGCCGCCTGTTCGGACAAGCCCCCGGTCTCGTCTCCACCCGTCGACGCGGGCTCCTCGAACACTGACGCGGGCGTGACGCCCTCCGGCGTGGAACGCCCCGGGACGTTGGAGCGTCCTCCGGGGGATCGGCTGCCGGAGGACCTGAAGCCTCCCGCGCGGTAGCGGTCAAGGGCGTGGGCCCCGCGAGGCCGGAGGGTTGTCGCGGGGCTCAGTCCCGGGCGTGGGCGAGGACTTCCGCGTCGTGGAGCAGGGCCTCCATGCCGGTGTCGTCGCCCGTGACCTTGTAGTAGCCGCGAAGCTGTCCCCGAGCGTCCACGAGGACGAAGTGCTCACCGTGGAAGATGCTGAAGAAGTCGTCATCGCCCGCGTCGGCGTCGCGGCCCATCATCACGCGGAAGCCCTCCAGCACCGTCGTCTCCACCTGCTCCAGCGGTCCGGTGAGCAGCGACCACGTGGCCGTGTCGATGTGGTGGTCGCGAGCGTAGGCGGTCAGTCGCTCCGGGGTGTCGTGGCGGGGATCCACGCTGAAGGACACGAGGCGCAGGTCCAGGCCCCGGGCTCGTGCCTGTCGCTGCACCCGCAGCATCCGTTCGGTGAGCAGCGGGCAGACGGTGGGGCAGCGGGTGAAGAAGAAATCCGCGACGACGAGGTGGCCCTTCAGGTCGGCGTCGGAGAAGGGGCGCCCGGTCTGGTCGGTGAGCTCGAAGCGCGGGAGCGACCCGTGCACGGGGAGGTTCGCGGCGGCGGCCTGGGCGCGCTTGCGTTGAAGCCACGGCACAGCGCCGGTCAGGAGCGCCGCGCAGGGCAGGGCGACGAGCGCGGCCCGGAGCCAGATGCGCCGTGAGGAGGGGACAGGCGAGGGTCGCATCGGGAGGAGGCCTCGTTCAGGGGGCTTGCGTGGTGAGGGTCGCGATGACCGCGATGGGGCCGCAGGTGAGGAGGCAGCCCGCGTCCTCCACCAGCCGTCCGGCGGCGGTCGTGTCGTGGATCAGGTCGTAGAACCCGCGCACGCCTCCGGCCTGATCCACCAGCACCCAGGCGGTCCAGGCCTGCTCCCGCGTGAAGACGTCATCCGGTAGGACGGCCTGGCCCAGGCGTCGCGCGGAGGACTCCAGCTCCGCGCCGTCCCACAATCGCCGCCATCCGTGGGAAGGCGGCGAAGGGTCGGAGGGAGGGACGGGGCGTGACTCCACGAGGACGACCTGGAGCGGCACGCCCAGGACCTTCAGACGGGCCTGGATGCCGGGCAGGGATTCAAAGTGGCGTGCTCCCGCGCCCTCCGGACCGGACGCGAACTGGAGCAGGGACAGGTGTCCGCGGAGCTGCCTCGTGTCAAAGGGCGCGCCCTGATCATCCCGGAGCGTGAAGGGCGGAAGCTGGCCATACAGCGGTGGTGGCGGCGTGGACGTCAGGGGATGTGCTGTCGTGTCCTGCGAGTCCGGCCGGGCGAAGTCCAGCACCAGCACGATGGCCCCGCATGACAGCGCGCACACGGTGAGGCCCATGGCTCCCAGCGCGGCGAACACCCAGGTGGGCGCGGAAGCCTTCGTCCGTGCAGGGGAAGCGGTCATGGCGAAGCGCACCCTGTGGCACGCGGCGCTCGCGTGCGATGCGGCACGTTGTCGCGGGCCCCGTGCGTACCGGGGGCCGCGACAACATGTCGCGGTGCCGGCGTGCGCGCTTCCGTTACGGGAAAGGAAGACCGGCGCGGATCCGCGCCGCCACGAAGGGCGGATGACGATGCTTGTGTTGTGGATGCTGCTGCTGGGCGCGGTGCCTCCCGCGCCAATGATTGGAAGTGACGCGGGGACGGTGAACACGGAACTGCTGGTGGGGACCGCGACCAGTGCGTCCGGACGACTGCGCGTGGAGGTCCGCTCGTCCGCCACGTCGCTCAAACGCGGCGTTCAGGTCTTCCGCGTGCGGGTGACGGAGGTGGCCTCCGGGAAGCCGATGCCGCGAGGAACGCTGACCGTCCAACCCTGGATGCCCGCGATGGGTCACGGCATTTCCGACACACCCCGCATCACCGAGCGCGGGCCCGGCGACTTCGAGGTATCGGAGTTGGACCTGTTCATGCCGGGGGCCTGGGAACTGCGCTTCACGCTGAAGGACACCGTGGAAGACACGGCGGTCATCACCTTCAAGCTGGGACGTTGATTCGGCTGGCGAACCCGGCATGCGCGCGGACGACCTGTCGGAACCGCACGGTACGGTGCGTGCCTATGACAACCACGAACAACACGTCCGCCAGACGTTGGGTTGCAGTCCTATCCCTCGTGCTGGTCACCGCGTGCGCAGAGGGCGCAATGACCGCTGCTGGCGGCTTCCGAAAGTGGGTGGGGCCAGAGGTGCGAGTTCCTGGCGGCGGGAACTTCCGCACGGTCATCTATTACGGCCCCTGGCAGTGCAGCCCCAACATCATGAACTACTGCCGCGACAAGTGCGCAGGAGAAGGGTACGCCCTCCAGGGCTGCATCTGGCTCGCGGATGTAAAGATGGACTTCACGGGCGACATCGTGCGGGCCGGGAGCCGGTTCGGCATGGCGCACTGTTGTTGCAACTACGCTCCGCTTTCAATTGGGGCGACGCAGAACGCGCGCGACCGTTGGAATAACAGCCGCGCGGGGTTCCGCGAGCGATGGGCGGAGCGGTTCGGCGAGTGGCCGAAGGAGGCCAATGGGGACCCGTATCAGGGGCACCACATCCGCGATCTCAAGCATGGAGGCAACCCCACCGACTGGGACAACATCATCCCGTTCCCCAAGGACCTCCACGGCGACCTGCTGACGCCCTATAACCAGTGCTACGCGAACGAGCCCCCTTGGACGAGCGCCGGGGGCAGCTACCCCTACGGAGAGTAGCCCCATGACGATGTCCGCCCTGCTCGAAGAGGTTTCGCGCCTCCACCACGCACATCCACCTGCGACGCCTGGGCAAATCGAAGCTTTCGAGCAATGCATGGGATGGCGCCTGGATCCGGACCTTCGCGCCTTCTACCTGCACTGCGATGGGGCCGAACTCTTCGGCCAGTGGAGCGCTGAACACCGTCGCGTCATCGATCCGGCATTCCGATTCTTCCCGCTGGCGATGATCCAGCGCGCGCGGGTGGTCATGCTCAAGGACGACTCCGACAAGGCCGGACCCGCATCGTGGTACGCGGCGTGCGAAGTCCGGGACAGCAACTACATCCTCGTGGACGTCAGCGAGCCGCATGACGGCCGTTATCCCGTCATCGACGGCTATCGGGAGGGATTCCCGGATCCGTACTACTGCCGCCGCATCGCGGGTTCGTTCGGGGAGTTCCTGGCGGGCGCGTTGGCCTCGAACGAACGGTGGTTCTGGCTCAAGACCGAGGAATGACAATCCAGGCGCGGCTCATGCTCCGGCTCACGGCACCACGGCCGGATCCGCGAAGCGTGGGTCGTGCAGGAACTCCGTGTCCGTGAGCGTCTCCAGGAACGCGATGACGTCCGCCTTCTCCGCGGGCGTCAGCGTGAAGCCGCGCACGAAGGGGCTCTGGAGCGGACTCGCCGCGCCTCCATTCATCGCCCGTGCACGCCCTCCCGCCGCGTAGTGGTCCAGCACCTCGGAGAGCGTGGCGATGCTGCCGTCGTGCATGTACGGCGCGGTGATGGCCACGTTGCGCAGGGACGGTGCTTTGAATCGCCCCATGTCTTCCGCGCGGCCCGTCAGTTCGATGAGGCCTGGATCCGTGGCCGGGAACGCGCCCTGGCCGTCCTCATTGTAGAGGCCCGTGTTGTGGTACGGCAGGATGGGCTCCGGCGTGGCTTCGTGCGCGGTGGCGTCCTGGAAGTTGAAGCCGGAGTGACAGTGGTCGCACTCCATGCGCTCCGACAGGAACAACTCCAGCCCCCGCTTGGCCGCCGGACTCAGTGCCTGCACATCGCCCCCGAAGAGGTAGCGATCATACGGCGCCGTGCCGGAGATGATGGAGCGCTCGAACGAGGACAGCGCTCGCGTCAGCGTGGCCAGCGACACGGGCGTCGCTTCTCCAGGAAACGCCTCCGCGAATCGCGCCGACAGCGCCGCGTCCTCCCGCAGCCTCGCGAGCAACGCCTCCTGCTGATCCGCGTTGCCCAATTCCACCGGCTCCGTACCGAACAGCGGCGTCAGCGCCTGCGACTCCAGCGTGGTGAGCGCCGGGTTCGCCCAGGTGAGGCTCGTCGCGTACGCCACGTTGGCCAGGCCCTGCCCGTTGCGGCGGTGCGTCTGGCCGGTGCTGCCCACCGAGTGCACGCGCCCATCGGTGAAGGCGCGCGCCTGCTCGTGACACGAGCCGCAGGACTGCGTGCCGTTGAGCGACAGGCGCTTGTCGTAGAAGAGGCTCCGGCCCAACTGCACCTTCGCCTCCGTCATCGGGTTGTCCTCGGGCACGCGCGGCGTGGGAAAGCCCGCGGGCAGCTTCCAGTCGTACGGCGCGGGGCCGTCCGGTGGAAGCTCCGGATCCGTGCAGCCGGTGGCCAGCAGCGCCACCGTCGCCAGACACTTCCACGGTTGCCATCGTCGTCGTGCCACGGCGGGAGCTCCTATTCGGCCCGGATGAAGGACTGCGCGGCGGGGTTCGCGGCCTGCGCTCCGAACCCGAGCCCCAGCCGCTCGAAGAGCGGCGCGCAGTCGCTGTCCGCCTGCGACGACATGCAGCCCTCGGCCGTGCCCGTCGCGTTCGTGTCCAGGTTGGAGCCGGAGAAGAACGCGCCCAGGTCCATCACCACCTTGCCCGTCTCCAGGTTGAAGCCGTCCAGCTTCACCTCCGGACGGTTGTTGTTCGTGCAGCCCGCGGTGCCGCTCGTCTGGCCCTCCGGCGGAGGCGCGCAGTCGGTGCTGCCCAGGTGCATGACGTGGCCCTGGGTCAGGCCCGGCGTGCGGCCCTCGATGCGCGTGAACAGGTAACCGGAGCGCCAGCTCCAGAACAGGCCGGTGTCATTCAGCGGCGCGGGCGCCGTGGACACGTCGCCGTGGTTCAGCGTCTCCGGCACCCCCAGCGTGAAGCGCACGCCGTGGTAGTCGTCGCCCAGCGGCACCGTGCCCTTGATGGACGTGTTCATGCCTTCCGTGCCCTGGGTGCACAGGCCGTCCTTGTTGGCGAAGTCCAGCAGCACCACGCCGTTGCTCTGCCAGTTGCTGTCTTCCAGCTCGACAGGCACTTCCTGCCCGTCCGCGGTGAGCAGCCTCACGTCGTGCACGTAGACGCGGAAGTCCATGGGCTCGTAGGTCGTCTTCGACGCCCCGACGTTCGTGTAGGTGCTGCCGCACGCGAAGGGCTCCGTGCCCACGAACGCGACGACGGGGATCTCCACCTCCCGCCGGCGTTCCTCCTTCTCACAGCCAACGACACCCAGGAGGGCCAGCGGAAGGAGGACGCGGGAGCGGAGCACGGAGGTCATGGGAATCTTCCTTGAAAGGTCCTTCCCCTCTAACGCACCGACCGCCTGGACATGCCGTGGCATGTTGCCGCACCCGCGCCCCCGCTACGCCACCTCGCGCGCTTCGTCCGGAACCAGAACACCGGCCCCCCGCGCACGCCGCTTCTGGATGGCGAGGAAGAGCGCCTCGTGCGTCGCGGGCGAGGGCAGATCCACCTCTCCGCCCGGTTGTCCGAATGCCGCCACCGCGTCGCGCAGCGCCTCGCGCACGGACAGGGCCAGCATCAGCGGCGGCTCGCCCACGGCCTTGCTGCCGTGGATGACGCCCTGCTGCTCCGCCCGCTCCAGGAACCTCACGCGCAGGTCGATGGGCGCGTCGCTGAACGCCGGCACCGCGTAGGTGCTGGCCGAGTGCGTCAGCAGCCGCCCCTTGCCGTCCCAGCGCAGCTCCTCGCCGGTGAGCCAGCCCACGCCCTGCACGAAGCCGCCCTCCACCTGTCCCCGGTCCACGCCGGGGTTGAGCGAGTCGCCCACGTCCTCCAGCAGGTCGGAGCGCACCACGCGCTTCATGCCCGTGTCGCCGTCCACCTCCACCTCGCTCACCGACGCGCCGTAGGCGAAGTAGAGGAAGGGGCGCCCCCGGCCCGCCACCCGGTCGTAGCCGATGCCCGGCGTGCGGTAGTAGCCCGTGACGGACATGCCCACGCGTTCGCGGTAGGCCTCCTCCACCACGTCCGCGAAGGGCAGGCCCAGCTCCGGCCGCGACGCCGCCGCGATGACGCCATCCCGGAACAGCAGCGCGTCCGGGGACACCGCCTGCCCGTGCAACTGGATGAGCATCCGCGCGGCCACCGGCGCCAGCCGCTCGCGCAGGGTGATGCACGCCTCACGCACCGCCGCGCCGTTGAGGTCCGAGCCGCTGGAGGCCGCCGTCGCGGACGTGTTGGGCACCTTGTCCGTCGCCGTCTGCGCCACGCGCACGCGGTCCGCGGACAGGCCCAGCTCGCGCATGGCCACACCCTGAATCTTGGTGTGCAACCCCTGGCCCATCTCCGTGCCGCCGTGCGACAGCAGCACGGAGCCGTCGCGGTACACGTGCACCAGCGCGCCCGCCTGGTTGAGGAAGGTGGCGGTGAAGGAGATGCCGAACTTCATCGGCGTAATGGCGAGCCCGCGCTTGATGCGGGGGCTCTTCGCGTTGAAGGCATCCACCTGCGCGCGGCGCTTCGCGAAGTCGGAGGACTCCAGCAGGTCGTTCCACAGCTTGGGCAGCCGGTTGTCCTCCAGCTCCTGGCCGTAGTGCGTGGTGTTGGTGTCGCCAACGCCGTCGTAGAGGTTGCGCTGCCGCACGGCCTCCGGCGCCAGTCCCAGCACGCGCGCGATGCGGCCCAGGATGTCCTCCATCACCAGCATGCCCTGCGGCCCGCCGAAGCCCCGGAACGCGGTGTTGGAGACGAGGTGCGTCTTCGCCACGCGGCCGGAGTAGCGCACCGACGGGACGTAGTAGCCGTTGTCCAGGTGGAAGAGGGCGCGGTCGGTGATGGACTCGGACAGGTCCAGGGACCAGCCGCCGTTGGACACGAGGTCCGCGCTCAACGCGAGCAGCCGGCCCGTGGCGTCGAAGCCCACCTCCCACCGTGCGTGGAACGGGTGGCGCTTGCCGGTGACGGCCATGTCCACGTCCCGATCCATCATCCACTTCACCGGCCGGCCCGTGAGCACCGCCGCCAGCGCCACCAGCGCGGCGGGCGCGTTGCCCTGCGTCTCCTTGCCACCGAAGCCGCCGCCCATGCGCGGCGCCTTCACCACGACGCGGCTTCGGGGCACGTGCAGCACGTGCGCGATGACCGCCTGCACCTCCGACGGGTGCTGGGTGGAGGACGTCACGGTGACGTCGCCGTCCTCGCCGGCCTCCGCGAAGGCGGCGTGCGTCTCCAGGTAGAAGTGCTCCTGGCCGCCCATCTCGATTTCACCGCCCAGCCGGTGCGGGCTGGACGCGAGCGCGCGGTCCACGTCGCCCCGGCGGATGACGTGCGGCTCGGTGTGGTAGCTGCCCTGCGCGCGGGCCTCGTCCAGCGTGAGCACCGCCGGCAGCGGCTCGTAGTCCACCACCACCTGGCGGGCGCCCTCGCGGCAGGCCTCGGGGGTTTCACCGATGACGAGCGCCACCACCTGCGCGTGGAAGAGGACCTCGTCCTTCGCGAGCAGCGGCTCGTCGTGGCGGATGGGCCCGGTGTCGTTCATGCCCGGGATGTCCTCCGCGAGGAGCACCTTCACCACGCCGGGCACCTTCAACGCGGCGCTGGCGTCGCGGCGGAGGATGCGCGCGTGCGCGTGCGGCGACAGCACCGGCCACACCGTCAGCATGGGACGGCGCTGCGCCAGGTCATCCACGTACTGCGCGCCGCCCGTCACGTGGCCCAGCGCGCTCTCGTGGCGCAGCTCGCGTCCCGCGTCCGCCGTGGCGGAGGGCTCGCCGGTGATGAAGCGGGGCCGCGCGTCCAGCACGGGGCTGTGCTCGCCGGAAGCGAACTTCTCCAGCAGCGACACCACCAGCCCGCGCCGGTAGTCCGCGCTGCCGCGCAGGTCGCTGATGGGCGTGAACTCCGCCGCGAGCGTCGTCCGGACGCGCGCCACTGCCTCGGCGTTCCAGGGGTGGCCCACGAGCAGCGCCTCGGTCTTGAGCGCGCGCACCGGCGTGGCCGCCACGCCGCCGTAGCCCAGCCTCGCGGTGCGCACGATGCCCAGCGCGTCCGTTTCGATGCAGAAGCCCGCAGCGACGATGCTGATGTCCAGCTCGCGGCGCTTGGACACCTTGAAGCTGTCCGAGTGGCGCTTCACTCCGCTGTCCTTCCCCGGCGCGTGGGGAATGACGATGAAGCGGACGACCTCATCCGGCCGGAGCGCCGTCTTGCGGTAGGCGAGGAAGAAGTCGGACAGCGCAATCGTCCGCTCCCCGCGCGCGGAGGCGAGCACCAGCTTCGCGTCCAGTGCGAGCAGCACCGGCGCCAGATCCCCGATGGGGGACGCCGTCACGAGGTTTCCCGACAGCGTGGCGCGGTGGCGGATCTGCCGCGAGGCGAAGACGTTGAGCATCTTCGCGACCTCCGGCACTTCGGCACCCAGCGCGTCCTCCACGTCCACCAGCGACGCGGCGCCGCCCACGTACCAGCCGTCCGCTTCCCGGCGGATGGCGCGCAGCGACTCCACGCCTTCCGTGGAGATGAGGAAGGGGTAGCGGCGCGACTTCTTGGTGATGTCCACGCCCAGCTCCGTGGCGCCGGCCACGAGCATCGCCTCCGGGTGCAGGGCCCTGAGCGCGAGCAGGTCCTCGAAGGTGCAGGGGCGCAGGAACAGGCCGTCCCGGGCCTCGTAGCGCAGGGG
>NZ_RAWD01000358.1:0-9143 GCF_003612065.1 Corallococcus sp. CA047B | reverse complement strand
CCCTCCCGCCCCGTCCGCGCCGGGTGCGTCCGGCCTGGGCCTGCTCGCGCTGCTGGATGGACTGCCCGAGGCCTTCCTCGCCGTGGACGCCGACTGGCGCGTCACCTACCTGAGCTCCCGCATGCGCGAGCTGCTCGGGGACCGCGCCCAACCGGGCGATGACGTGCGCAAGAAGGTGGCGAAGCTGCTCGCCCTGGCGGAGCACCTGCGCCTGGACGCCCCGGCCACCGAGCAGTCCTGCGTGCGCTACGAGCACCGCTGGCCCGAAGGCGACCTCTGCTTCGACGTGAGCACCCGCCCCGTCGAAGGCGCCCTGCTGATCCACTGCCGCGACATCACCCGCGAGTACCGGGCCCGCAGTGAGCTGCAGCGCGCCGGGCAGCTCTTCCAGGCCGTGCTGGAGGGCACCACCGACGCCATCTACATCAAGGACCTGGAGGGCCGTTACCAGGTCATCAACTCCGCGGGCGCGCGCGCCCTGGGCCGCACCGTGGACCAGGTGCGCGACCACTCCGACGCGGAGCTGTTCCCCGCGGGCGAGGCCGCCGTCAACCGCAGGCACGACCAGGACGTGCTGGAGGCGGGCCACCCCCTCACCTACGAGGACGCCCAGCAGGGCCCCGACGGCGAGCGCGTGTGGCTGACCACCAAGGGCCCGCTGCACGACCCCGAAGGCCAGGTGTTCGGCTTCTTCGGCATCAGCCGCGACATCACCCAGCGCAAGTGGGCCGAGGAAGAGGTGCGCAGGCACTCCGAATTCCAGGAGCACCTGATGGGCATCATCAGCCACGACATCCGCAGCCCCCTGGGCGCCATCATGAACTGGTCGCGCGTGCTCGCGGCCGGCGGCCCGGCGGAGGAGACGGCGCGCACCAGCCAGCGCATCGCCACCGCCGCCGTGCGCATCGAGCGGCTGACGCGCCTGCTGCTGGACTTCACCCGCGCGCGGCTGGTGGGCGGCGTCGTCATCGAGCCGCGCGGCACCGACAGCCAGGAGCTGCTGGGCAAGGTGGCGCACGAGTTCCGCGTGGCCTTCCCCAAGCGCGACA
The DNA here is from genome assembly GCF_003612065.1 of Corallococcus sp. CA047B. Classification (NCBI taxonomy): domain Bacteria; kingdom Pseudomonadati; phylum Myxococcota; class Myxococcia; order Myxococcales; family Myxococcaceae; genus Corallococcus; species Corallococcus sp. CA047B. The sequence continues at coordinate 8,094 of NZ_RAWD01000358.1, read as the reverse complement.
TCGTCCTGGAGCACAAGGGCAACACGCAGGGCCAGTGGGACCCGGACCGGCTGGCCCAGGTGGTGTCCAACCTGGTGGAGAACGCCCTCAAGTACGGCCCGCCCGAAGCGCCCGTGCGCCTCTGCACGCGCGGCCTGCGCCACAAGGTCGTCATCGAGGTCCACAACCAGGGCCGCCCCATCCCGGAGGCCCTGCTGCCCCACCTCTTCGAGCCCTTCCGCCAGGGCCCGCAGACGACGCGCACCCTGAAGATGAGCTACGGCCTGGGGCTCTACATCGTGCGCGAAATCGTCCACGCGCACGGAGGCACCATCGAAGTGGCCTCCACGGAGAAGGACGGCACCACCTTCACCGTCACGCTGCCGCGCCGCGCGCCCCCCAAGAAGGGCCCGCCGCCCGAACCGCCACCGCCGCCGCCCGCGCACCAGTCCTGAGGCGGCCCGGCCGTCCCCGGGGCCGCGCTCAAGGGATGAAGCGCTCCAGCAGCGGCACCAGGGACTGCAGCGGCGCGCTGCCCTGGGACAGGCCCGCTTCGTCCACCACGCGCGGCATGCCGTACACCACGCAGGACGACTCCGACTCCGTGAGCACCACGCCGCCCGCGGCCCGCACCGCCCGGGCCCCCACGAGCCCGTCCTCGCCCATGCCGGTGAGCACCAGCGCCACGGCGTGCTCGCCCCACCCCGCCGCCACGCTCTGGAAGAGCACGTCCACGGAAGGGTGATGCGGGGTGCCCAGCGGATGGCGGTCCAGGCGCACCAGGTCCAGCGCCCCCCGCCGCTCCAGCTTCAGGTGCATCCCCGCCTTCGCCAGCACCGCGCGCCCCGGCACCAGCTCCAGGCCGTCGCGCGCCTCCACCACCTCCAGCGCGCTCTGCGAGTCCAGCCGCTTCGCCACCGCTTCCGTGTAGCCCGCGGGGATGTGCAGCGCGAGCACCACCGGCGCCGGGAAGTCCCGGGGCAGCGCCGACAGCAGCCGCGTCAGCGCCTGCGGCCCGCCCGTGGACGTGCCCACCGCGAGCAGCTTCGGGGACGCGCCGGTGCCCGAGCGCGCGGCGCGCACGGAGGCCTCGCGCTCCGCCGCCTCCAGGTAGCGCGGCATCGCCCGGCCCGCGACGCGCACCTTCTCCACCAGCTCCGCGCCCAGCTCGTAGAGCCGCTCGGTGGCGAGCGCCGTGGGCTTGTGCACCAGGTCCACCGCGCCCGCCTGGAGCGCGGCCACCGCCAGCTCGCTGTCCGTGTCCGCGCTGCTCACCACCACCACGCGCGGCGCGTCCGGCATGCCCGCCAGCGCCTTGAGCAGGCCCAGCCCGTCCAGCGCCGGCATCACCAGGTCCAGGGTGATGACGTCCGGCTTGAACTCCACCACCCGCTCCAGCGCGTCCAGCCCGTCGCGCGCGGTGCCCACCACCTCCAGGCCCTCCGCGTCCGACAGCACCTTGCGCAGCACCTTGCGCGCGAACGCCGAGTCGTCCACCACCAGCACGCGCAAGGGGGCCGGAGACGTCATGACTCCTCCTTGCGGTAGAAGAACGCGCCCCGCCGTTCCTCGCAGTGCAGCGCCGTGCCGAAACGCATCAGGGACTCCGACGTACCCACCACCAGTTGCCCTCCGGGCTTGAGCACCCGGGTGAGGCCTTCCACCACGCGGCGCGCGGTGTCGTCCTGGAAGTAGATGAGCACGTTTCGGCACAAGACGGCGTCAAAGCTTCCGGAGGGCGGGAAGTTCGCGGTGTCCAACAGGTTCAGCGGCTTCCACTCCACCTTCGCCACCAGCTCCGGGCGCACGCGCGGCCGGCCGTCCACCACGTCCAGCCAGCGGCCCTCCACCCCCTTGGGCAGCGCGCGCAGGCAGCGCAGGTTGTACTCGCCCGCACGCGCCCGCTCCAGGGCACGGGTGCTCAGGTCCGTGGCCAGGAGCGACACGTCCCCCAGCACCCCCTTCGCGTCCAGCATCATGGCCAGCGTGAGGGGCTCCTCGCCGGTGGCGCACGCGGCGCACCACACGCGCGGTTTCTGGCCGGCCTGGGCCGCGGGCACCAGCACCTCATCCACCAGCACCTGCAGCGCCTGGGGCTCGCGGAAGAAGTACGTCTCGTGGACGAGCAGCGAGTCCACCAGCGAGTCCAGCGCCGCGCCGCCCGCCGGGTCGTAGCGGAGGAAGTAGTAGTAGTCGAGCAGCGAGTCGAAGCCCGCGTCCAGCGCCCGCGACGACACCTTCTCCGACAGCAGGTCCCGGTCCTCCGGGCCGTAGTGCAGCCCCGCGCGCTGCTCGATGAGCATCGCGAGGATGGTGAAGACCTGCGGGGACAACGGCAGCGAGGTCATGGACAGGGGACTCTCAGCGCCCCAACGCCAGCAGGCAGGCCCGCCGCACGTCGGCGTCCTCGTCGCGGTGGGCCGCGCGGTCCAGCACCTCGCGCGCCTCCAGCGTCCCCAGCGCCGCCACCGCCGGCGCGGACGCGCGCCGTCCCGCGGGGCTGGCCCCGGCCAGCGCCTGCATCAGCGCCGCCCTCGCATCCGCCCGCCGCATCCGCGCGAGCGCCGCCACCAGGAGGGGCGCCGTCGTGTCGTCCGCCACCTCCAGCGCCGCCAGCAGGCCGGCGAGCCGCCCGTCCACCGGCAGCGCCAGCGCGCCCACCACCTGCTCGCGCAGCATCACGTCGCCCAGCAGCGACACCAGCGCCTGCGTGGCGTGCTGTCCGGTGCGCGTGGCCAGGAAGCCCACCGCCGCGCTGCGCACGCTGTCGTCCCGGTCCCCGGCGGCCCGCAGGAGCGCGGGCAGGGTCTCCGGCGCGTCGTACTCCGCCACCGCCGACAGGGCCACCAGCCGCGTGGCCGGGTCGTCCGAGTGCACCGCCTCCAGCAGCACCGGCAGCGCGTCCGGCCGCCGGGCCACGCCCAGGCCCAGCAGCGCCGCGCGGCGCACGTCCGCGTCCGTGGAGGACGCCGCCCGCCGCAGCGCCGCCATGGCGCTCTCCGTGTGCAGGTGCGCCAGCGCGTCCACCACCGCCACGCGCACCTGGCCCGCGTCGTCGTTGGCCAGCGCGACGATGGCGTCCGCGGCCGCTTCCTCGTTCAGCTTCCCCAGCGACTGGCAAGCGTAGTAGCGCACCCACGGGTCGCGGTCGTTCAACCCGCCCAGCAGCGTGGAGGTGATGCGGGCCTGCTTGTCCGTCTGGCCCAGCGCGCGCATCGCCGTGGCGCGCGTGCGCTCGGATTCGTGGCTGGCCGCGGCCAGCAGCGCGTCCACCGCCCGGGGGTCGTCGATGAAGGGCAGGCCGTAGATGGCCGCGTCGCGCAGCCGCTCATCCGGGTCCCGCATGGCCAGCAGCAGCGCGTCCAGGCCGCGCGGATAGCCGAAGTAGGCCACGATGCGCAGCGCCGCGCGGCGCTGGCGCGTGTCCGCCGAGCGCGCCGCCTCCAGCGCCAGCGCCTCCGTCGTCTCGCTGCCCAGCGACTGGATGGCGCCCACCACCGCCTGCACCACGCGCGGGTCCTCGTCCGACAACCGCGCGAAGAGGGCCGTCACCGCGGACGTGTCGCCGATGCGCGACAGCGTCTCCGCCGCCAGCGCGCGCACCATCGCATCCCGGTCCTCCAGGCACAGGAGCACGTCCGGCACCGCCGCGGACCGCTTGCCGACGAGCGGCAGCAGCACCCGGCGCCGGGAGCTGTCGCCCTCGCGCAGCGCCTGGAGGATTTGAGCGTCCGCCTCCGCGCCCAGCTCTCCCAGCGCCGCCGCGGCCGCGCGCGACACGCCCAGGTCCTGCGAGTCCAATAGCTTCAGCAGGCCCACCGCCGCGTCCGCGCCGCCCACCCACCCCAACAGCCGCGCCACCGCGGTCTTCTCCCCCGCGTCCGCGCCGGAGATGACCCCGGCGAGCCTGCGCCCGGTGGGGTGCGGCTCCGCCGAGCTGGTGCGCAGCACCGACGGCACCATGCGCGCGCCGCCGAAGCGCGCCACCTGCGCGTCGTGGATTTCGACCAGCGACACCGCCGCCACGCGCACCACCGCGTCGTTGCCCCGCTGCAGCAGGCCCACGAGCGCGGGCACGGCGGCCTCCTGGCCGGTGCGGCCCAGGGCCCGGCAGGCCTCCAGCGAGTAGAACGGATCCGCCAGCAGCGCCATCAGCGCCGGCACCACCGTGGGGTCGCCCGAGCGGCCCAGCACGTCGATGGCGGGGAAGATGCGGAAGAAGTTGCCGCTGCCCAGCGAGGCCAAGAGCGCGTCCACCGCCGCGCCGCCGCCAATGCGGCCCAGCGCCTCGATGGCGGCCACCGCCACGTTGTCGTCCGCGTGCACGGTGAGCCGCGCCAGCAGCGGCACCGACTGGCGGCTGCGGCGGCGGCCCAGCACCTGGGCGGCGTCACAGACGATGGCCGGGTTGAGGTCATCCCCCAGCGCCTCCACCGGCCCGTCCACCTCGCCGGTGGCGGCCACCAGCGCGTCCACCGCCGCGGCGATGCGCGCCTCGTTGTCCCGCTGGTGGACCAGCACGTCGCACAGGGGCTGCACCGCGGGGGTGCCCACGCGCGCGAGCGCGGACACCACGGCGCGGCGCACCGCCCAGGACGGCGCGTCCAGCCCGGCCAGCAGCTCCGGCAGGCTGGAGGCCCCCTTGCGGGCCAGTTGTTCCACTTCCTCCACCCGGGCCCGGTCGTCCGCGGACAGCGAGAGTGGGTGTTGCCGCACGGTCGAATTCATCGTCACGCCTTCTGCTCCCGGGAAGCCCGGGACACGGCCACGTCCTTGCCTCCCAACAATCCACTCAAGTGCGTCAGCCCCTCCACCTGCTCACCCTGGAGCTTCGCGAGCTGCCCCAGCCGGCCCGCCACCTCCTTCACCTCCTGGGCGGTGATGGCCGTGGTGCGCGCCTGCTGGGCCGTGGTGACGGCGATCTCCCGCGAGCGGCCCCGCATCTCCTCCACGGACTTGCCCAGCTGCTCGGTCACCGTGGCCTGCTCCTGCGCGGCCTTCGCCACGGCCGCCACGCCCGAGGCCTGCTTCGTGGCCGACGTGGTCAGCGCCGACAGCGCGTCCGTCTGTTCGTCCAGCGCCCGCGCCGTCGTCCTGGCCACCCGGCGCACCTCCTCCGCGCCGCGCACCAGCGTGGACAGCGCCTGGGCCTGCTCGTCCGTGGCGCGCGTCACCTCCTGCGCCAGCTTCGCCACCTGGCGGGTGGCCACCTCGCCCTGCTTGAGCGCGCGGCCCTGCTCCACCATCGCGCGCGTGGACTGGGCCACCTCCTTGCGCGTGGACTCCATGGCCCGGGCCACCTCCTGCGCGGCCTTGGCCTGTTCGGCGATGCCGGTGATGGCGCGCTGGGTGGCGGTCGCCACCTCCTGCGACACCGTGCCCAGGGCGGACACGTGCTGGCCCTGCGCCGCCACCGCGCCGCTCACGCCCTGCACCAGCTGGCGCATCTGCACCGCGCCCTTGGCCAGGTCCGTGGCCGCCAGGGCCTGCTCCTGCACCGCGCGCGACACCTTCTGCGCCACCTCCGACAGCTGGGTGTTGGAGCGCACCGCGTCGCGCAGCGCCTTGGCCTGGTCGGCGGTGGCCTGCGTGGTCTGCCGCGCCATGCGCCGCATCTCCGTGCCGCCCTGGGCCAGCGCCTGCGCCGCCTGCGCCTGCTCCGTCGCGGACGCCGCGATGACGCGGCCCTGCTCGCTCACCTTGGCCGTGGACTGGGCCAGCGCCTGCACCGCCTGCACCTGCTCCGCCGACGCGCGCGACGCCTCGCGCACGTTCTGGCCCAGGTCCTCCACGCCCTTGAGGATGGTGCCCAGCGCCTTCTCCGCGTCCCCCGCCAGCGCCGCGCCTTCATCCGCCGCGCGCACGCCCTCGCCGGTGGCCGTGGCCGCCTCGCGCGCCGTCGTCTGCAGGCCCCGGACAATCTTGGCCACGTCCGCGCTGGCCGCCGCCGCGCGGTCCGCCAGGGCGCGGATCTCCTCCGCCACCACCGCGAAGCCCCGGCCGTGCTCCCCCGCCCGCGCCGCCTCGATGCTGGCGTTGAGGGACAGGAGGTTCGTGCGGTCCGCGATGAGGTTGATGGTCTGCACGATGTCGCCAATCTCCTCGGCGCGCCGGCCCATCTCCTTCATCACCCCGGACGACTCCACGATGGACTGCCGGATGCGGCCGAAGCCGGCGATGGAGCGCGCCACCGTGACGCCGCCCTCGCGCGCGCTCACGCCCACGCGTTCGGCGGCCAGCCGCGCCTCCTCCGTCATCTGCGCCGCGCGGCGCGTGGACGACTCCAGCTGCGCGGACGCGGTGGCGCTGGTGGACGCCAGACCGTTGATGCTGTCCGCGGCGCGGGCCACCGCCTGGGCGGAGCGCGCCAGCTGTTCGATGGTGGCCGCGTTGGCGTCCACCACGGCCGCGTTCTTCTCCGAGGTGGCGGCCACCTCCTCCACGCTGGCGGCCACCTCCTCCACGGTGGACGCGGTGGCGGAGGCGTGCGCCTCCAGGGTGCGCGCGTGGTCGGCCACGCCGCGCACGCTGCGCGCCACCTGTTCGGTGGTGGAGGCCGTCTCCTCCACGCTGGAGGCCATGGCGGTCGCGTCGCGCGACACCTCGTGGAGCGTCCGGCCCAGCGCCACCACGGCGCCGGACACCTGCGCCATGCGCTCGCCCACGCCCTGCGTGTCCGCGGACAGCCGGGTGATGCCCTTGGACATCTCCTCGATGGTGGCGGCCACCTCCTCCGTGGTGGCGGCGCTCGTCTGGTTGCGCACCACCAGGTCCTCCACGGTGGCGTTCATCTCCTGCACGCTCGCGAGCAGCTCCTCGCTGGAGGCGGCCAGCTCCTCCGCGTTGGCGCTCACGCCCTTCACCGAGCGCGCCACCTCCTCCACGGTGGACGCCGTCGAATCCGACGACGCGGCGAGCAGCCCGGCGTCCTTGCGAACGCTGGCCACCGACGCCGTGACCTCCTGCATCGCGCCCGCGGTGGCCTCCGCCTCCTGCTGCACGCCCCGGGCGGACTCGCTCATCGCGCGCTGGCTGCGCACCAGCGACTGCACCGCGGCGCTCGTCTCTTCCACCTGGGCGGCCACGGATTCGATGGCCGTCCGCACCTGTTCGCCCGACGCCGCCTGTTCATTGCCCGCGGAGGCCAGCCGCGCGGCGAGCAGCTCCGTGGACTGCACCAGGCCCGCGCTCTCCTCCATCTTGAGCGCGGTGCGCTCGGCCAGGGCGCGCGCATCCTCCAGCCGGGGGGCGCTGCTGCTACCGTTGTCCGTCGACATCCGCGGTCTCCTCCCCCATCACCCGGGGAAAATCGATGAGCATCACCAGCCGCGGGCCCACTTGCGCCACGGCCTTCACGAACCCCTTCGCGCGCTCCACCACCATGGGCGGAGGCGGCTGGATGGCGCGCGGGTCCAACTTCAGGACCTCGCGCGCGCTGTCCACGAGCAACCCCACCGTGCGCTCGCCCAACTGTCCCACCACCACCCGTGAATCCAGCGTGGGCGTGCTCGGCGGCAGCCCGAAGCGGGCCCGCGCGTCCACCACCGGGATGACCCGGCCCCGCACCTGCACCAGCCCCGCGACGTGCGCGGGAGCCCCCGGCACCGGCGTGGCGCCCGCGAAGGACTCCATCTGCACCACTTCCGCCGCGGGCATCGCGTACTCCGTCCCGTCCACCTTGAACAACACGTGCAGCACGCTCATGACGCCCACCCTCCCGAGCGCGCGGCGCCCATCCGGCGGCCCGCGCGCGCGGCCCCGAGCGCGCCCAGGTCCAGCACCAGCGTCGGCTGGCCGTCTCCCAGGTCGGTGGCGCCCGCCACGCCCGGCACGCGCACCAACGGGTCTTCCAACGGACGCAGGACGATCTCCTGCTGCCCCAGCAGCCGGTCCACCGCGAAGGCCACCGGCTCCCCGCGCTGCCGCACGATGAGCGCCTTGGTGCCCCGCGCGCCGCCCGCGTCCTGGGGCGCCGTCCGCTCCAGCAGCCGCGCCAGCGACAGCAGGGGCACCGCCGCGCCCCGCCGCTCCACCAGCCCCATGCCGTCCGCGCCCGCCGGGCGCACCACCTTCAGCGCGTCCACGTCGATGAGCTCCTCCACCGTCCCCACCACC
>NZ_RAWD01000357.1:0-9193 GCF_003612065.1 Corallococcus sp. CA047B | reverse complement strand
CGGCCAACCCCCCCGTCCACGTCTACGACTCCAGCGGCCCCTACACCGACCCCGCCGCGGACATCGACCTGCGCCGGGGCCTGCCCGCCCTGCGTGAGAACTGGATCCACGCCCGCGCGGACACCGTGGAGCTGGCCGGCATCACCTCCGAGTACGGCCGCGCCCGCGAAGCCGACCCGCGCCTCGTCGGCCTGCGCTTCAGCCACATCCGCAAGCCCCGCGTCGCGAAGGCCGGCGGCAACGTCAGCCAGATGCACTACGCCCGCAAGGGCATCATCACGCCGGAGATGGAATACGTCGCCGTGCGCGAGAACCAGAAGCTGCACGCGTCCCTCGCCGCCCAGCACCCCGGCCACTCCTTCGGCGCCGCCATCCCACGCGTGATCACGCCGGAGTTCGTGCGCGATGAGATCGCCCGGGGCCGCGCCATCATCCCCGCAAACATCAACCACCCGGAAGTGGAGCCGATGATCATCGGCCGCAACTTCCTGGTGAAGATCAACGCCAACATCGGCAACTCCGCCGTCACGTCCTCCATCGAGGAGGAAGTGGAGAAGATGGTCTGGTCCATCCGCTGGGGCGCGGACACCGTCATGGACCTGTCCACCGGCCGCAACATCCACGAGACGCGCGAGTGGATCCTCCGCAACGCGCCCGTGCCCATCGGCACCGTGCCCATCTACCAGGCCCTGGAGAAGGTCAACGGCAAGGCGGAGGAGCTCACCTGGGACATCTTCCGCGACACGCTGATTGAGCAGGCAGAGCAGGGCGTGGACTACTTCACCATCCACGCGGGCGTGCGCCTCCAGTACGTCCCGCTCACCGCGAAGCGCCTCACCGGCATCGTCAGCCGGGGCGGCTCCATCCTCGCCAAGTGGTGCCTCGCGCACCACAAGGAGAACTTCCTCTACACGCACTTCGAGGAGATCTGCGAGATCATGAAGGCGTACGACGTCAGCTTCAGCCTGGGGGACGGCCTGCGCCCCGGCTCTATCGCCGACGCCAACGACGCCGCGCAGTTCGGCGAGCTGGAGACGCTGGGCGAGCTGACGAAGGTCGCCTGGAAGCACGACGTGCAGGTGATGATCGAAGGCCCCGGCCACGTCCCCATGCACCTCATCCAGGAGAACATGACGAAGCAGCTCGCCGTGTGCCACGAGGCGCCCTTCTACACGCTGGGGCCCCTCACCACGGACATCGCGCCGGGCTACGACCACTTCACCAGCGGCATTGGCGCGGCGATGATCGGCTGGTTCGGCACGGCGATGCTCTGCTACGTGACGCCCAAGGAGCACCTGGGCCTGCCCAACCGCGATGACGTGAAGGAGGGCGTCATCACGTACAAGATCGCCGCCCACGCCGCGGACCTGGCCAAGGGCCACCCGGGCGCCCAGGCGCGTGACAACGCCCTGTCCAAGGCGCGCTTCGAGTTCCGCTGGGAGGATCAGTTCAACCTGTCGCTGGATCCCGAGCGGGCGCGCGCCTTCCACGACGAGACGCTCCCCGCCGAAGGCGCCAAGGTCGCGCACTTCTGCTCCATGTGCGGCCCGCACTTCTGCTCCATGAAGATCACCCAGGACGTGCGCGACTACGCCGACAAGGTGGGCGTCAACGAGGTCCAGGCGCTGGAGACGGGGATGCAGGAGAAGAGCGAGGAATTCAAGAAGGCCGGAAGCGAGCTGTACCGCTGAAGCCTCCAGGCGGGCGGGGGCCTCCTCGGGGCCCTCCGTCCGCTGGATGACAGGCACCGACACGGCGTGCCATGTTGCGAGCCTTCAGGGCGCACCCCGTCGCGCCCCCTTCAATTTGGGAGGGCCCACCATGGACCCACAGCAGCGCGAGGATCAGCAGTTCGGCTCGTTCATCACCGGTTCGCCCACGGCGAGCTCGGATGAGAAGACGATGGGCATGTTGGCGCACCTGGGCTCCATCGCCGGCATCGTGGTGGGCGCGGGCTTCCTGGGCTGGGCGGTGCCGCTGTTCCTGATGCTGACGAAGGGCAAGGACTCGTCCTTCGTCCGCTCGCACGCGGTGGAGTCGCTCAACTTCCAGATCACCACCTTCATCGCGATGGCGGTCTCCGCCGTGCTGATGTGCGTGGGCGTGGGCTTCCTGCTGGTGCCCATCGTGGCGCTGGGCTCCATCGTGTTCACCATCATCGCGGGCCTGAAGGCCAACGAGGGTGAGCTGTACCGCTACCCCGTCAACCTCCGGCTGGTGAAGTAGCCGTCAGCCGCCAATGCCCATCATGGGCAGGAGCGTGGCGCCGTTTCCGGCCTCCGTGAAACGGTGCCCCTCCGGCTTGTCCCCCAGCGCGCGGCGCACGGCCATGGCCAGCTCCGCGTCGGTGGCCCCGCCCCGGATGAGCTGATGCAGCGGCGCCTGCGCCCGTCCGCCCAGGCAACTGCGCAGGTCCCCGTTGGACGCCACCCGCACCCGGTTGCACCCGCCACAGAAGTTCTGCGTCAGCGGGGAGATGAACCCCACGCGTCCGCCCGCCGTGCGCCAGTAGCGCGCGGGTCCGGAGGTGGGTGACGCGGCGTCCTCCGGGGGCTCCTCGGTGAGCGCCCTCCCGGTGGCCGCCAGGCGCTCCAGCAGCTCCGCCGTGGGCACCGGCGTGCCCTGCCCGAAGGGCATCAGCTCGATGAAGCGCGGGGTGATGCCGCGCGCGTGCGCGAAGTCCACCAGCGCGGGCACCTCCGCGTCGTTGATGCCGCGCATCACCACGACGTTGAGCTTCAGCGACTGGAAGCCCGCCGCCGCCGCCGCGTCGATGCCGCGCATCAGCGCGTCGAAGTCACCCTGCTTGGAGATGCGCCGGAAGGTCTCCGCGGACAGCGTGTCCAGGCTCAGGTTGAGCTGGGTGACGCCCGCTTCGCGCAGGGGGACGGCCAGGGACTCCAGGCGGCTGGCGTTGGTGGTGATGGCCAGGTGCTGGATGCCCGGCACCGCGGCGAGCCTCCGGGCGATCTCCTGGATGTCCGGCCGGATGAGGGGCTCGCCCCCGGTGAGGCGCACGCGGCGGATGCCCATGCGCGCGAACACGGAGACGATGCGCTCGAACTCCGCCGCGTCCAGCAGGTCCTTCTTGCCGCCCCAGGACGCCGGGGAGCAGTAGGAGCAGCGGAAGTTGCAGCGGTCCGTGATGCTCAGCCGCAGGTACGTCATGCAGCGCCCCTGCGCGTCGAGCAACGGCGGGGCGAGCGGATTGGCTGAGGGCAGGGGGGCGGTCATCACGGGGCCTTCCGCCTTCATAACAACCCGCCCGGGGAAATCATCGCTCCCGTCGGGCCGATCAGCCCTCGGTGCCGGAGGCTGAACGGATCACCACCGGGGCGGCCCCTGGGGGCGGGGATGCGTTGGAGGCTGGACCCACCGGAGGCGAATCCGTGTCGTCATCCAGGTCGGTGAGGCGCGCCAGCTCCGTCTCGGCCTCGGCGGCGTCCGCGGCGGCCTGCAGCGGGTTGAGCTTCTTCTCCGCCATCTCCTTCTTGATGCGGATGAGCCCCTCCTCGCCGATGTCCAGGAACGCCTTCACCACGTCCGGATCGAACTGGGTGTTGGCGCAGCGCTTGATCTCCTGGATGGCGTTGGCGAACGTCGTGCCCTTGCGGTACGGCCGGTCGCTCGTCATCGCGTCCAGCGTGTCCGCCACCGCGAAGATGCGCGCGCCGATGTGGATCTCGTTGCGCTGGAGGTTGCGGGGGTAGCCCGCGCCGTCGAACCGCTCCTGGTGCGACAGGACGATGTCCGCCGGGGTGGAGAGGAAGGGGATGTTCTGGATCATCTGGAAGCCGATCTCCGGATGACGCCGCATCTCCAGCCACTCGTCGGGGGTGAGCTTGCCGGGCTTGAGCAGCACCGCGTCCGGGACGCCAATCTTCCCGATGTCGTGCAAGAGCGCCCCGCGGCCGATCTCCTCCATCTGCTTGCCGTGGATGCCCATGCGGCTGGCGATGGCGCTCGTGTAGCTGACGACGCGCTGGGAGTGGTCGCTCGTCTCGTGCTCGCGCGCGTCCAGGGCGGCCACCAGGGCCAGCAGGGTGTTCTGGTACGTGTTGGCGATGTTGTGCAGCGCGCTGCGAAGCTCGGCGGTGCGGTCGCGCACCTTGCCCTCGAGCTTCTTCTGGTAGCGCTTGCGCGCCATCTCGATGCGGCGCTTGGCGAGCGCGCGTTCGATGGCTCGGATGAGGTCGGTGAGCTTGGGTGGTTTGAGCAGGTAGTCCACCGCGCCCCGGCGTAGACAGTCCACGGCGGACTCGGTGTCGCCGTAGCCGGTGAGCATGATGACGGACGTGTCCGGCAGCCGCTCGCGCAGGTTCTCCAGCAGCCACAGCCCGTCACGGCCCGGCATCTTCATGTCGCTGATGACGAGCGGCGTCTCTTCTTCGCCCGCGACATCGAGCGCCATCTCGGCGCCATTGGCCACGACGCAGTTGTAGCCCTCCTCACGGAGGAGCACGGAGATGACGTCGCGGACGGAGTCGTCGTCGTCGACGATCAGGATTCGAGGCGGGGCGGGGGGGATGGCTTCCACGGCGGAAGATTCTAGAGGTTTCCGGGTCTTAAAGGCGAACGAGTGCGAGAAATTACCACCCGTCTCGCTTCCTTGCCGCCCAGGGCGGGGGGCAGGCCCTGGGCACCTGGGGCATGTCCCGGGTCCGCGCCGTGTCTCCCACCTCCCGGAGTAGGGCGGCCGAGCGGCCCGGTTTTCAGCCTCGCGCCCCGGAGCCCCGGTCATGGCGGAACGGGGTGAGGTCCACGGAGGGCTTCTCGCCGAGCACCGCCTGGGCGACGAGCTTCGCGGTGATGGGGGTGAGCAGGATGCCGTTGCGGAAGTGCCCGGTGGCCAGGAACAGGCCGGGCACGGGCCCTTCCCCGATGTACGGCAGCGCGTCCTGGGTCCACGGACGGAAGCCGGCCCAGGTCTCCGTCACCGGGGCCGGGCCCAGGTCCGGGCACAGCTCCAGGGCCATGTCGAGGATCCGCGCGAGCCCCGCGGCCGTCACCTGCTTGTCGAAGCCCACGTGCTCCATGGTGCTGCCGGCGATGATCCGCCCGTCCGCGCGCGGCACCAGGTAGCCCTTCGCGGACGTCACCACCCGCTCCAGCAGGGGCAGCCGCGTCTGCAACTGGATCATCTGGCCGCGCGCCGGGCGCACCGTCTGCGCCGCCACGCCGGTGCCCTGCACCAGGGACGACCAGGAGCCCGCGGCCACCACGACGGCATCCGCGCGCAGCACCTCGCCGTCCAGGTCCACGCCCACCGCCCGGCCGCCCTCGTGCACCACGCCGCGCACGTAGCCGCTGCGGAACGTGGCGCCCACGCGCGCGGCGGCCATGGTCAGCGCGCGCACGAGCAGCCGGTTGTCCACCTGATGATCGTCCGGGAAGTGCGCGGCGCCCACGGCCTTCGGCGACAGGCGGGGCTCCAGCTCCCGCGCGGCCCGTCCGTCCAGCAGCTCCGCGCGCAGCCCCATGCCGTGCTGCCAGCCCACGGTGGACTCGACGTGGTGGTGGTCGCCTTCGTCGAACGCGACGCGCAAGAGGCCACAGGGGCGGTAGGCGATGTCCACGCCCGTCAGCTCGCGCAGCTCGGCGGCGAAGCTGCCGTAGAGGGCGCGGCTTCGCAGGCACAGCTCGAAGAAGGGCCCCGGACCGTTGGCCTCCCACTGCGGCGCGAGGATGCCGGCGGCGGCGCTGGAGGCTTCGGCGCCCGGAATGGAGCGCTCCAGCACCGTGACGCGCGCGCCTGCCTGCCGAAGACGCAGCGCGATGCCGCAGCCCATCAAACCACCGCCCACCACCAGGACGTCCGAGGGTCGCATGCGCCGCTTGTGCTCAAGCAGGGACGGGTTTGCAAGCTTCAAGACAGGGTCGTACCCGGGGGTGGCTTGACGGCGGGGGCTCCGGTCGTTAACCCTAGGGGCGTGCGTTCCATCTCCGTGCATCACCATCATGCGCATCATCGGCCGGCCCACGACGGGACCGTTCGCCGCGCGCATGCCTGGGTGACGCACTAGAACGCGCACCTCCTCCGGCACCTGCCGCAGTGATCGAAGGCCCGTCCCCCCAGGACGGGCCTTTTTTCGTTTCCGCCTCCCCCTCTCCAGTCCCGTGAGCCCACCCATGTTGAAGATTGCCCTGCCCAACAAAGGCCGTCTGTCCGAGGAAGTGCGCGAGCTGTTCAACGACGCGGGACTGGAGGTCCGCGGCCGGGGCGAGCGGGCCCTCACCGCGTCGCTGGGCGGCGAGTTCGAGGCCATCTTTGTCCGCGCCCAGGACATCCCGGAGTTCGTCGCGGACGGCGCGGCGCAGGCGGGCGTCACCGGCTGGGACCTGGTCAACGAAGCGGGCCGCGAGCTGGAGTTGTTGATGGACCTGGAGTTCGGCCGGTGCCGGCTGGTGGTGGCCGCGCGCGACGAGAGTGGCATCGCCCGCGTGGAGGACGTGAAGGACGGGATGCGGGTGGCGTCCTGCTTCCCCCGGTTGACGCAGGCCTTCTTCCAGAAGCGCGGCCAGCGGGTGACGGTGGTGCCGGTGAGCGGCGCGGCGGAGATCGCCCCGCACCTGGGCATCGCCGACATCGTGGTGGACCTCACCTCCACGGGCTCCACGCTGAAGATGAATGGCCTGCGCGAGGTGTCCACGGTGCTGGAGTCCAGCGCCCGGCTGGTGGCGTACTCCGGCAACGGCGTGGACGCGCGGCGTTCGCTGGAGGAATTGACGCAGGCGCTGGGGTCGGTGCTGGCGGCGAGGGGCCGGCGCTACCTGATGGCCAACGTGCCCAGGACGTCCCTGGAGCAGGTGCGCGAGGTGCTGCCCGGCCTCAACGGTCCCACGGTGGTGGACGTGATGGACGGGGGCAACTTCGTCGCGGTGCACGCGGTGGTCTCCTCGCGCACCATCTACCGCACGGTCAACGCGCTGAAGGCGCTGGGCGGCCAGGGCATCCTCGTCACGCGCATCGAGAGGTTGATGGCATGAGCGCCCCTGTCCTCAAGTACCAGGGCGCCCTGTCCGTCCTGACGTCCGAAGCGCGGCGCCAATTGCTGGAGCGCGGCGGAGGCGACGGCGATGCGCAGGTGACCAGCCGTGTGCAGGCCCTCATCGCCCGGGTGCGAGCGGAAGGAGACCGGGCCCTGTTCGACTTCGCGCGCCAGTTCGACCGCGTGGAGCTGGAGGCCCTGGAGGTGCCCCGTGCTCGGTGGGACGCGGCCCTGGAGTCGCTTCCTTCCGACGTGCGTGAGGCCCTGAAGCGCGCGGCGCGCAACATCGCCCGGGCGCACGCGGCGCAGCGTCCGGTGGCGACGCAGGTGGAGACGGAGCCTGGTGTGGTGGTGGGCCGCCGGCCGGATCCGCTGGGCCGGGTGGGGGTGTACGCGCCCGGTGGACGCGCGGTGTATCCGAGCAGCGTGTTGATGGGCGCGGTCCCCGCGAAGGTGGCGGGCGTGGGGGAGATCATCGTCTGTTCGCCGCCGGGTGCGGACGGTCTGCCGAGCGCCGGAGTGCTCGCGGCGGCGGCGCTGGCGGGCGCGGATCGCGTCTTCGCGCTGGGCGGCGCGGGCGCGGTGGCGGCGCTGGCCTACGGGACGCAGAGCGTGCCCCGGGTGGATCGCATCGTGGGGCCGGGCAACGCGTACGTCGCGGCGGCGAAGCTCCAGGTGGTGGACGCGGTGGCCATCGACGCGCCCGCGGGGCCCAGTGAGATCCTGGTGGTCGCCGACGGCAGCGCGCGTCCGGAGGCGGTGGCGCGCGAGCTGCTGGCGCAGGCGGAGCATGATCCGGAGGCGTGCTGCGTGGCGCTGGTGCTGGGCGCTTCGCTGGCCCAGGAGGTGAGCGACGCGGTGGTGCGGCAGGCCCGGTCCGCCCGGCGGGGGGACATCGTGCTGTCGGCGCTCGGGAGCCGGGGGGCGGTGCTGCGAATCGACTCGTTGGAGGAGGCGTGGCCCTTCGTCGCGGAGTTCGCGCCGGAGCACCTGATGCTCGCGACGTCGGCCGCGTCGGTGGACCTGGCGAAGGTGCGCAACGCGGGCACGGTGTTCGTGGGCCAGCGCGCGTCGGTGGCCTTCGGGGATTACCTGACGGGCGCGAACCACGTGCTGCCCACGGCGGGGCTTGCCCGGGCGTACTCGGGGTTGAGCGTGCTGGACTTCTACCGGTGGACCACCTGGCAGCGCGTGACGCCGGAAGCGGCGGCGGCGATGGCGGACGACGTGGGGACGCTGGCGGACAGCGAGGGCCTCTTCGCCCACGCGGACGCGGCGCGGGCCTGGAGGTTGCCGTGATTCCCTTCCGCGACACGTACCGGGACATCCCGCTGTATTCCCCCGCGAGGAAGCGCTGTCGCGTGGACCTGAGCGACAACACGAACCTCTTCGGTGCCCCACCGTCAGCGGAACGGGTGCTGCGCGAGGAGGGGCTCCAGCTCCTGGCCCGCTATCCCGCGGGCTATGCGCCGGACCTGAAGCGCGCCGTGGCCGCGTACGCGGGCGTCGCGGTGGACAGCGTGACGACGGGCTGCGGTTCGGACGACGTCATCGACTGCGCGCTGCGCGCCTTCCTGGAGCCGGGGGATGCGGTGGCGTTCCCGGATCCGACCTTCGTGATGGTGCCGCTGTTCGCCCGGTTGAGCGCGCTGCGGCCGGTGCCGGTGCCCCTGCGGGAGGACCTGGAGCTGGACGTGGACGGGCTGCTCGCGACGGGCGCGAAGCTGATCTACGTCTGCACGCCCAACAACCCCACCGGCACGGTCGCGTCCCGCGCGGCGCTGGAGCGGCTGGTGGACCGGGCTCCCGGCGTGGTGCTGATTGATCAGGCCTACGTGGAGTTCGCCCGGGGCGGGGACTTCCTGGACCTGGCGCGCACGCGGCCCAATGTGTTGGTGACGCGCACGATGTCCAAGGCGTTCGGCCTCGCCGGGCTGCGGGTGGGCTGGGCGGTGGGGGCTCCCGCGCTGGTGGCCGAGGTGGAGAAGGCCCGGGGGCCGTACAAGCACACGGCGCTGGGCGAGGCCGTGGCGGTGTCCGCGCTCGCGGAGGACGTGCCGTGGATGGAGGCCTGCGCGGCGGAGGCGGTGGAGAACCGCGAGCGGCTGCGCGGTGGACTGAAGGTGTTGGGCCTGGAGCCACTGCCCTCGGAAGCAAACTTCCTCCTCGTCCCGGTGCCAGAAGCGCGGCGGGTGGGGGAGGGG
>NZ_RAWD01000356.1:0-9197 GCF_003612065.1 Corallococcus sp. CA047B | reverse complement strand
GGCCTCGGCGTCCCCTTCCTCGCGGCGCGGTTCGACCTTCCCACTGGGCCGGTTCGCCCGGGGCGGACGCAGCGTAGTGGTGGGCTCATGCTCCGTGCGCCCCGTCGCCATCGCGGGCCGCATCACCGAACGGCGCGGCGCGGCAGGCGGCTCCGAGCGCGGAGACACGCCGGCCTCCTCGTCCGTCACCTGCACCTCGCCCGAACGGGCCTCGTCGGACAGCCGGTCCGCGTACAGGTCCTTCATGAACACGGCCAGGTCCGCCGTGCCCGACGGCTGCGGCTGGGCCGCGAGCCACCCCTCCAGCGCGCGCTGCAGGTCCTGCGCGTGCTGGTAGCGCGCGTCCGGATCCTTCGCGAGCGCCTTGAGCACGATGGGATCCAGATCCGCCGGAACCCGGGGCGCCACGTGCGACGGAGGCGGCACGTTGCACTCCGCCACCGCCGACAGCGTCAGCATGTCGCTGGGGCGCTTGAAGAGGCGGCCCCCCGTCAGCAGCTCATGCAGCACCACGCCCAGCGCGAACACGTCCGAACGGCAGTCCACCCGCTGCCCGGACGCCTGCTCCGGCGACATGTACGAGTACTTGCCCTTGAGCACCCCGGAGCGCGTCACGGTGGCCTGGTCCGCCGCCTTGGCGATCCCGAAGTCCACCACCTTCACGCCCCCCTCGAACGTCACCAGGATGTTCTGCGGCGACACGTCCCGGTGCACGATGCCCAGCGGCCGCCCCGTCGCGTCCGTCTTCTTGTGCGCGTAGTCCAGCCCCGCGCTGGCCTCCAGCAGGATGCGGCACACCAGCGGCACCGGCAGCGGCTTGCTGGACGTCTCCGAGCGCTTCCAGAGCCGGCGCGCGTCCACCCCATGGATGTACTCCATGGCGATGAAGAACGTGTCCCCCTCCGCCCCCAGGTCGTAGATCTGCACCACGTTGGGGTGCGCGAGCCGGGCCGCGATCCGCGCCTCGTCCAGGAACATCCGGACGAACTCGTCGTTCTCCGACAGGTGCGGGAGGATGCGCTTGAGCACCAGCAGCTTGTCCGGTGCATCCGAACCCGGCCGCCGCGCGAGGTAGATCTGCGCCATGCCGCCCGTGGCAAGGCGCTTCAGGAGCTGGTAGCTGCCGTAGGTTTCGATGGACACGGCCGGGACGCGGGAAGGCGAGCCCCGAGCGTAAGCCCCCCGGCCAGGGGAATCAAACATCGAATCCCCTTGGGGTTTTTCCGGGGGATGGCGTCCCGGCGCCCTAGCGGCGGACTGCCCGGACCTCGCGGGTCTCCCGCATCAGGGCTTCCAGTTCGTCCAGGTGCCGCTTGAGCACCGGCATCAGCACCGGGGCCGCATCCACCCGGTCGAACAGGTCCAGCACCCGGTCCACCTTGCGCTCGATCTCCTGGGCCCTCAGGGGACTGATGCGCCGAAGCAGCATGTCCGCCCCGGCCTCCATCAGCACCCGGGCCACGGCATCCCGGGACGCCAGCGGCTCCTGCTTGCGCTGGCCCTCCCCGCGGATGACCCGCAGCCCCGGCGCACCGGCGCGCGGAGGGGACTTCGGATGCTCGTCGGGGATCCGGGTGCTCACAGCGTGCCTCCCAAGGCAACAGCAGCTAGACGCTCCGCAGGGTACACACCGAGGGAGCGCCTCCAATTTTCTGGTCATCCGCACAGGCAGATGCAGTGCTGTAGCACCGGGGGCTGACATCCCCGTTCGGGGCCGGATGACCGGCCCGTCACGGGGTCCACACCCACAGCGTTCCTACCGTTCAGTCGTTGGCGCAGGCGCGGCGGTAGGTGATGGTCACCTTCGCGCCCGGCGGCGGCACCGTGGTGAACACCACGCTGTTGGTCGCGGCGTCGTAGGTCCAGCCCGACGTCGTGGCGGCGCCGTTGACGCTCACCACCACCGTGCCCGCGTCCGGCTCCTCGCTCAGCGGGAAGCGCTCCTGGGCGCTGAACGCCTTGCTGGCCACCTGCTGGAGGAGCGGCGCGTAGTCGGAGGCGCACACGTTGAGGACCTCACCGCCCGTCTGCGCGGCGGCGTCCGCGTAGCGCGTGCCGGCGCCGCCCGCCGTGGCACAGGCCGTCTTCGTGGGCGCGATGGCGAAGAAGGTCGCCCGCTGCGGCTGGTTCTCGCCCTTGCGCTGCTGCGCCCACTGCACGTACGTGGAGACCGCGTCCGGCGAGTGATCATCCTCGTCGCCCACGAACACCACCACCAGCGCCGCGGAGTCGCGCAGGAAGCCCAGGTTGCCGTCGTTGGGCTGCGCGGTGCGCGGATCATCCGCGTTGTTCACCAGCGGAGACGTGAGCGCGCGGCGCATCGCCTCGAAGCCCTGCTCCACCTGCGCGCACTGGCCCACCTGCATGTTCTGCTGGAGCACCTGCGTGACGTTGGGCGTCGCCAGCGTGAGGATGCGCTGGCGGGTGTTGTCCACCGGGAAGAAGCGGCCGGCCTCGCCCCCCAGCGCGCCGCCCGGGCACGCGCCGGACACCGCGGAGATGCCCGTCGTCGTCACCGCCATGTTCAGGTCCACCGCCTTGTTGCGCGCGGCGTCCACGAAGGACGGGATGGCGGACACCAGCTTCGGGTGCTCCTCCACCATGGACGCCGTGTTGTCCACGACGAACAGCACGTCCACCTTGCTCACGTCCTGCTGCACGAAGCTGTCCGTCTTCTCCACCTTCTTCGACGACTCACCGATGAGCGGCACCAGGAGCGGCACCGGCAGGTCGCTGGAGTCCACGAACAGGGGCGACAGGTTCATGCCCGTCACCTGCGCGAAGTAGTCCACGCCCACCGTGAAGGAGTCACCCGGCTGCAACTGGAACGCGGGAGGCGCCGGGTGATCCAACAGCGTGAACTCCGAATCCGTGGTGCCCGGCCCGATGAAGACGTTGGAGATGGTGACGGGCGAGGTGCACGCGTTGAGGTAGTTCACCTCGCGCGGCGCCGGACGGCAGTCCTTGCGCGCCAGGCCGAAGTCCACGAACCAGGGCGACGCCACCAGACACGTCATCTGCGAGTGCGCCATCAGCGGCACCTGCACCACCGGCGTCACCGGGTTGTACTGCTCCACCTGCAGCTCACCCGCGAAGTCCCCGCCGGTGAAGGGCGCCTGGAAGGACACCTGGAAGCTGAACCAGTCGCCCGGGTAGATGATGCCGCCGAAGAGGTCCCCGCCGGGCATGCGGAACACGCCGCCGCCGTCGTTGACCACGCGGATGTTCTTCACCGGGCACAGGTCCGTGCCCTTGTTCTGCAGCTTCACGCCCAGCACCGCGCCCCGCCCCGGCTGCACCGTGCCGAAGTCCAGCAGTTGCGGCGTCACCACCAGGTCGCACGGGTCATGCGCCTTCGCGCTGCCGAAGAAGTCCAGCTGCACCGTGGCCGCGGAGAAGGCGTTGGTCGTCATCACCAGCGAACCCGCCGCGGAGCCCTCGCGCGACGGTTCGTAATAGATCTCCAGGTTCACTTCGCCGTTGGGCGGCAGCGTGTACGGCGTCGTCAGCGGCTTGTGGTTGAACTGGAGCGGCCCGGACGGGTCCGGCGTCCACGTCAGCGCGTTGATGGTCAGCGGTCCCGCGTTGTCCGTGCCGCAGTTCTTCACGTTGACGACGACGCGCACCTTGGAGCCCAGCGGCTGCTCGCCGAAGTCATACGTCAGCGGTGAAACACACAATTCGGACGCGCCACCGAAGCCGCGCAGCGGCACGGGCAGCGTGGGGTGGCGCTTGCTCACCACCGTGTAGACGGCGCGATCCATGGCCGGGCCCATGTGGCCGGGGCTGTAGCGGATTTCAAAGCCGCGCACCTCGCCCGGCTGGAGCACCAGCGGCAGGCCCGTGTTGGACTGGCTGAAGGACGCGTCCGTGCCGTCCAGCATCAGCGACGTCACCGTGACGGGCTCCGTGCTGATGTTGCGCAGGCTGGAGACCTTGATGGCGTCGCGGTCCACCGGCACCGCGCCAAAGTCCAGCACCTCCGGCTCCGCCACCACCGCGCGCTCCAGCGCCTCCGCGGTCACCTGCACCGTCACGTCCGCGCACCCGTGGCACGGCGACACCGCCAGGGCGATCTGCTTCTTGCCCACGCGCACCGGGTTGAACGTCACGGGCAGCTCGCGGCGCTCACCCGGGTTCACCGTGATGGCCTCCGCGACGAATTCGTCCTTGTCCGCGCCCACCAGCTTGGGCGTCACCATCACCGGCAGGTCCGTGGGGTTGTCCAGCGTGACGCCCAGCTGCTTGGAGGAGTCCGCCTCGATGCGGCCGAAGTCCAGCTTGCGCGGCGACACCCGCGCCCACGCGTCCACGCCGGCGCCGTTGAGCGGCAGGCGCATCAGCGGTTCGATGCGCGTGTCCGAGCGCACCACCAGCACCGCGGGCAGGCCGCCTTCGGCGAGCGGCGCGAAGCGGACCTTCAGCGTGCACTCGGCGCCGGGCACCAGGCTGTGCGGCCCCTCATGCGTGAACTCCGCCTTGTAGGCGCCTTCCGGCCCCTCCACCCAGGCCTCGTCCACCGTGATGCGCGCGCGTCCCACGTTGCGCAGCGTCACCTGGGATTCCCGCGCATCGAAGATGGCGACCCGTGCGAAGTCCACGCCGCCGGGCGTCGCGGTCAGCCGCCCGTCCGCGAGCGACGAACGCTCCCGGTCCGCGCACCCCGACACCAACACCGCCGCCAACAGGCCCAGCAGACTCCAGCGCCCCGTCATGGCACCCACCCCGTCCCCTCCCGCCGCACCACATGCTCGAAGCCGCACCGGATTCCACACCGTGGTGGTCCTGCGGATCAGGTGGCGAAGCTAGGCACCCACCCCGGGACTGCCAACCGCCTCACCGTGGGAAAAACAGTGGAACTGTCCTCCAGAACGTCCACTGGAAGTCACGGCGCCCACCCACGGCCCGGGGGCTCTTCAGAATTTCGGAATCCGCAACGTCTTGCTGATCATGGCGCTGCCGCTGGCGACGTACATCAGCACCAGCGGGTGCAGCTGGACGGGGCCGATGTCCCACACCCCACCCCACAGCGCGTCGCCAATGCGGCCCTGCCACAGGGCCACCGCCAGCACCATCACCAGCAGCAGGCTGGTGGGGATGGGCGTGCCCTCGAAGTACTTCACCTTGCCGGTGCCGTCCGACAGCTCCGCGGAGGTGACGTTGAAGCGCGCCAGCCGGCTGATGCCGCACGCGACGAAGTAGAGCAGCGCCGCCACGTCCAGCCCGCCCCGCAGGCCCACCGCGAACGCCAGCGCCGCGGGCGCCATGCCAAAGGAGATGACGTCCGCCAGCGAGTCCAGGTCCGCGCCCAGGGGCGACTTGCGGAAGCGCCACCGCGCGATGCGGCCGTCCGCCACGTCCATGACCAGCGCCACCGGCATGAGTGCGAACGCCACCCACAGCCAGCGTGGGTTCGCCGTCGCCAGCGCCTGCATGGACGCCAGGATGGCCCCCGCGCCCGCGAAGCCGTTGCCGAGCGTGACGAAGTCCGCCAGCACGAAGGTGCGAATCATGGAGAAGTGGCGGCGCGGGCGGCGGGCCGGGGACGGCGAGGGCTCGGACGTCATGGCGCCCCCGTGTAACACACACCGTCTTTCCGGCTTTCCTAAACCTGCGACGCGATGCATCCGGGCGTTTCACTTCCGTGAAAAAGTCAAATCCCAGAAACATTGACCCGGCGATCTCCACCTTCCTAGTCTCCGCCCGCCATGCTCGAGCACACCCCCGACTCTCTTCCTCCTCGCGGCGGATTCCGGACCTCACTCCGGGCCCGCCGTTGGTCTCTCTCCCTATTGACGTCGCTGGCCCTGGTCGCCACCGCCGGCTGTGACGACGACAAGCCCGTCACCCCGGAGCCCACGCCCGCCAAGTACACCGCGAAGATCCGCCGCACGTCGCACGGCATCCCGCACATCACGGCCGACAACTACGGCAGCCTGGGCTTCGGCCAGGGCTATGCCTTCGCCCAGGACCACGTCTGCACCCTGGCCGACCAGATCATCAAGGTGCGCAGCGAGCGCGCGCGCTACCTGGGCCAGGGCCCCGGCAACACCTACGTGGGCTCCGACCTGGCGTACCTGTCGCTGGGCGTGATCGCCCGCGCCGAGGCCGCCTTCCCCCAGCTGTCGGAGGAAGTGCAGCAGATGCTCACCGGCTACGTGGCCGGCTACAACAAGTACATCGCGGAGACGCCCCCGGCGGAGCGTCCCGCCGACTGCGCCAACGCGGACTGGGTCAAGCCCATCACCGCCGTGGACCTGCTGGCGTATGACATCGACCTGACGCTGGTGGGCGGCATCAACCAGCTGGCGCTCACCATCGCCGCGGCGACGCCCCCCGCCGTGGGCGCGCAGTCCGTGGACAAGCAGGCCTCCCTGCGTCCCCAGATGCCCACCCTGGAGCAGTTGCGGACGCTGCGCCAGACGGACTTCGGCAGCAACGGCTGGGCCCTGGGCGCCGAGCGCACCGACAACGGCAAGGGCATGGTGATGGCCAACCCGCACTTCCCCTGGGAAGGCGAGCTGCGCCTGTGGGAGAGCCAGCTGACCGTGCCCGGTCAGATGAACGTGTACGGCGTGGGCCTGATGGGCGTGCCCGCGGTGCTCATCGGCTTCAATGAGAACGTCGCGTGGACGCACACGTTCTCCTCCGGCCAGCGCATGACGATGTACCAGGTGAACCTGGTGCCCGGAAAGCCGACCACCTACAAGTACGGCACCGAAGAGCGCGCGATGACGTCCAAGAACTTCACCATCCTGGTGAAGCTCCCGGAGGGCTCCGTCACCAACTACTCGCAGACGATGTACTTCACCCACTACGGCCCCATCATCGCGATCCCGGACTCGGCCGCGCCGGGCTTCCCGCCGGGCACGCTGGGCTGGAACACGCAGACGGCGCTCACCATCCGCGACGCCAACATCGAGAACATCAAGTTCCTGGACCAGTTCCACGGCATGAACAAGGCCAAGAACCTGAACGAGTTCAAGGAAGTCTACGCCACCCAGCAGGGCCTGCCCTGGGTGAACACCATGTACGCCGACAAGGAGGGCAACGCCTGGTACACGGACGCGACGCCCACCCCGAACCTCACCAAGGACGCGGCGACGAAGTGGATCACCGCGGCCTCGACGCCCGGCCTCAACCTCACCTACGGCCTCTACAACGCGCTGGGCATCGTGTTCCTCGACGGCAGTGACCCGGCCAACGAGTGGCAGGTGGAGCCGGGCTCGCGCAGCCCCGGCCTCGTGCCCTTCGCCAAGGTGCCGCAGCTGGACCGCCGCGACTTCGTCTTCAACGCGAACGACAGCTACTGGCTGTCCAACCCGGCCGCGCCCCTGACGGGCTTCTCGCCGCTGCACGGCATCGAGAACACGCCCCAGACGCCGCGCACGCGCATGAACCTCATCACCCTCACGGAGAAGACCGCCACCGGCGCCTCCGGCGCGGACGGCAAGTTCAGCCTGGAGGAGCTGAAGGCAGCCGTGTTCAGCAACCGCAGCAGCATGGCGGAGCTGACGCGTGAGGGGCTCGTCGCCCGCTGCACGGGCCGCACCACGCCCGTGATGTTCCAGGGCATGGCGGTGGACATCACCCAGGCGTGCGCGCTGCTCGCCGGGTGGGATGGCCGCTTCGACACCAGCTCCAAGGGCGCATTCGTCTTCCGCGAGTTCCTGGGCGCGGTCCCCGGCGCCAGCCTGGTCAACAAGGGCATCCTGTTCAACGTGCCCTTCGACCCGGCCGACCCCATCAACACGCCCAACACGCTGACGCCCGCGCCGGAGACGGGCGAGGACCCGCTGCTGCTGCGGCTGGCGCAGGGCGTGGCCAGCATCAACGCGTCCGGCATCGCGCTCGACAAGACGCTGGGCGAGGTGCAGTACACCGCGCGCAGCGGCGCGCGCGTGCCCATCCAGGGCGGCCTGAGCCGCGAGGGCATCACCAACGTCGTCGCCTACGGCGTCACCCGCACCACCCTGTTCGAGTACTCCGCCACCCGCGGCCCGCTCATCAGCGGCAACACGGGCCTGTCCAACGCGGGCTACCCCATCAACAACGGCAGCAGCTTCGTCATGGCCATGCAGTTCACCGACGCGGGCCCCACCGCCAACGCGGTGCTGACGTACAGCGAGTCGGGTGACCCGAAGTCGCCCTTCTACAGCGACCAGACCCAGCTGTTCTCCCAGAAGAAGTGGCGGCCCATCCTCTTCACGGACGCGCAGATCGCCGCGGACGCCGCCCTCGTCGAGACCAACATCTCCGGCGGGTAATCCCCTCCGGCGGATGCGCTGAAGCAGACCGAAGGCCCCGGGAGCCCCGTGCTCCCGGGGCCTTCTTGTTTTCATCACTAATCACCATTGAAAGATGCCATGCTCAACGGAATACGCAGACAGGGCGGGCTGCCCCGGCGTCTGGGTTCACCTTCCGTCAAACAACATCCGCCGGGCCCCTGAGGTGAGGACACAGTCGGTGCCACCGTCAGGGACAGCGCGATGTGTCGTCTCAAGAATGTCGGCCCGCAGGGCTAGTTTCTTGACCGCGGGTGAAGAGCAGGATGGCACTCAGGCCCGGGGGGATGGGCCCGTCACGAAGGAGTCGCGAACGCCATGGCACTTCCGGTCTACAAGACAGACGTCATCGACAAGGTCTTCTTCCTGCGCTGGGACGCTCCACCGACGCCGGATGAAATCCAGTCGGTGTTCCAGAAGATGCAGACGGCCTACCAGCAGCACCAGCAACCGATGATCCTCGTAACGAGCGCGGGCTCCAAGGCGGCGGTGCCCAACAGCGAGCAGCGCCGGCACCTGTCCAACATGCTGTCGGATGCGCGGTCGCTGTTCTCGGAGATCCACGTCGTCATCGAAGGCAACGAGCTGCAGCACAACCTCCAGCGCGTCATCGTGTCCGGGATGCTCATCGTCACGCGCACGTACGACGACCAGTTCATCCGCGTGCACAAGAACGCGGACGGGGCGGCGGGCTTCATCGCGCGGCGGCTGGGCGTGGACGGCACCCAGGTGGTCAACGAAGCGCGGACGCGGGGCGTGGTGCTGTAGGGCCCTTCCCCTGAAGCCATCCGCTGAAGACGACCAGGCCCCCGCGCCCCATCCCACGCTGCGGGAAGGGACACGGGGGCCGGGAAGCTTCAGGGCGCCAGGCGGGAGTTGCGGCGGGCTTTCTTCAGCCCCGGGCGCGCACGG
>NZ_RAWD01000355.1:0-9241 GCF_003612065.1 Corallococcus sp. CA047B | reverse complement strand
CTCCGCCACCGTCCGGTCCAACAGCCCGCTCACCCGCCGGAACGCCCCGTCATCCACCATGCGGCAGAAGTCTGGCGTCGCCCGCCGCGCCTCCTCCGTCTTCCCGTAGAAGCGCTCCAGCGCGGCCTTCAGCCCCGCGAGCAGCGCCTCCTCCTTCGACGCGTGCACCCAGACGTGATCCGGCGCGATGCACGTCTGCCCCGCGTTGAGGAACTTGCCCCACACAATCCGCTCCGCCGCCGTGTCCACGTCCGCTGACGCATCCACGATGACCGGCGACTTCCCACCCAGCTCCAGCGTCACCCCCGCCAGATGCCGCGCCGCCGCCTCCATCACCCGCCGGCCCACGCGCGGGCCTCCGGTGAAGAAGAAGTGGTCGAAGGGCAGCCGCAACAGCGCCTCGCCCACCTCCGGCCCGCCCTCCACCAGCGCCACCTCATCCGCCGGGAACACGTCCCGCAGCAGCTGCGCCAGGAAGCGCGCCGTGCCCGGCGTCTTCTCACTGGACTTGCACAGAACGGCGTTGCCCGCCGCCACCGCCGCCACCAGCGGCGACACCAGCAGGTGGAACGGGTAGTTCCACGGCGCCAGGATGAGCACCACGCCCTTGGGCTCCGGGTGCACTTCGCTCTTCGTGCCCGCGAGCAGCAGCGGCGCGCCCACCCTGCGCGGCTTCATCCACGCCTTCAGGTGCTTCTGCACGTGCGACAGCTCCAGCAGCACGGGGAGGATCTCCGTCGCCTCCACCTCCGCCGCGGGCTTGTGGAAGTCCTCGTGCAGCGCGTCCGCCAACTCCTCACGCCGCTCCAGGAGCAGTGCCTTGAGCTTCTCCAGCCGCGCCAGACGCTCCTTCGGCCCCGTCTTCGCCAGCTCCCAGCGGCGCGCCTGCAGGCGGTCGAACACCTCCTGCAGGTCTCCGGGGACCAGGGCCTCTTCCACTGACACCACGCGCATGCCGGCTCCTCTTTCCCTCGTCAGGCCCACCCTGCCGGGTGAACACCCCGCGAGCCGGCGAATTGCCTACTCCAGCATCCGGGTCGCGCGGGAGGCCCATTCCTGGGTCTTTCCCCGATACGGCGGGAAGAACACCGACGCCAGCGACTTCATCCACTGGACCATCACCGCCCGCTCATGGCTGAAGGTCTTGAACCCGTAGTGCCCGTGGTAGTTCCCCAGCCCGCTCATTCCCACCCCGCCAAACGGCAGGTTCGGGTTCGCCACGTGGATGAGCACGTTGTTCACCACCACCCCGCCCGACGTCGTGTGCTGGAGCACCTCCTCCACCACCTTCGAGTCCTGCGCGAACACGTACAGCGCCAGGGGCTTCCCGCCTTCGTTGATGTGGGCGTAGACCTCCTCGCGCCGCTCGTACGTCAGCACCGGCAACACCGGCCCGAAGATTTCTCCCTCCATGATGGGCATCGCCTTCGTCACCCCGGACAACACCGTCGGGGAGATGTACCGCGACGGCCCGTCCGCCGTGCCGCCCGCCTCCACCCTCGCCCCCGCGGCGACCGTGCGGTCCAACACCTCCTTGAGGCGCTTCCAGGCCGCCGGGTCCACCACGCGCGCGAAGTCCGGGCTCGCCTGCCGCTCCGCCTCCGTCGTGCCGTAGAAGCGCGTCAGCACTGCCTTGAACGCCTCCAGGAACGCCTGCTGCTTCGACGCCGGCACGTAGATGTAGTCCGGCGCCACGCACGTCTGGCCCGCGTTGACGAACTTGCCCCACGCCAGCGCCTCCGCCGTCGCCACCAGGTTCGCCGATTCATCGATGATGACCGGCGACTTGCCGCCCAGCTCCAGCGTCACGCTGGACAGGTACTTCGTCGCCGCCGCCATCACCTTGCGACCGATGTTCGGGTTGCCCGTGAAGAAGAAGTGGTCGAACGGATGCTGGAGCAGCGCCTCCGCCACATCCGCGCCGCCCTCGAAGGCCGCCACCTCGTTCTCCGGGAACACGTCCCGCGCAAGCTGCGCCAGGAAGCGCGACGTGTGCGGCGTCTTCTCACTGGGCTTGAACATCACCGCGTTGCCCGCCGCGATGGCCGCGATGAGCGGCGCCACCAGCAACTGGAACGGGTAGTTCCACGGCGACAGGATGAGCACCACGCCCTTGGCCTCGTAGCGCACGTGGCTGGACGCGCCCTTGAGCGTCAGCGGCGTCGCCACCCGCTTGGGCTTCATCCACCCCTTCAGGTGCTTCACCGTGTGGTTCAGCTCCTCCAGCGTCGGATGGATCTCCGTCAGCTCCACCTCCACCGCCGGCTTGCGGAAGTCCTGGTGGATGGCCTCCGCCAGCTGCGCGCGGCGCTGGATGATGGCCTCGCGCAGCTTGCGCAGCCGCGCGATGCGCTCCGCGGGCGTGCTGCGCGACAGGTTCCAGCGGTTGGCGCGCTGTGCTTCGAACACCGCGCGGATGCGTTCAATCTCCGCCGAGGGCTTGGGAAGGAGGGACGCGACGGCTTCCAGCATGACGGGCTCCGTTTCAAACAGACATGTACCGCGGGTGGGTCAGCGGGCCTGGAGCCCGCGAAGAAGGGTGGTGATGGCCGCCGTCAGCTCGGCGGTGAAGTCCACGCGCAGCGGGGCCATGTGCGGCAGCGTCAGCGCCTCGCGCGCCACCGGGGCGATGTCCGCCATCTGCCTCAGGCCCGTCACCAGCGCGTGCACATGGCGGATGAACTGCCCGGCGTCCTCGGCGGTGAGGAAGGGCAGGCGCTGCTGGAGGAGCCCCGCCGTCTCTCCCATGGAGATGAGCACGCGCTCCTTGAACCGCAGCGTCTGCTCCAGCGTCACGTTCTGCTCCAGCATCGTCTGCATCCGCGCGAGCAGCCGCGTGAAGGTCTCCTCACCCTCCAGCGACTGCGCCACCGTGCGCGCAAGCTGCTCCCCCGTCCACGCCCCTTCACCCTGCGCCAGCCGCTGGTTCAGCTTCGCGAACCACGCCGTCAGCAGGTCGTCCAGGAGCGCCAGGAACAGCGCCTCCTTCGTCGGGAAGTAGAGGAACACCGTCCCCTTGGCCAGGCGCACCCGCGCCGCCACGTCCGCCATCTTCACCTCGGCGAACGACGTGGCCTCGAACAGCGAGCGCGCCGCGTCCAGCAGCTCCCGCCGCCGCGCTTCCTTGTCCTCATCCCGCCTGGCACGCGGGGAAGCGAGTCGCCTGGGTTCCGTTGGGCCCACCATCACCCGGAGTTAAATGACCAGCGGTCATCCGTCAAGCTGACCGCCGGTCATTCATCCGGCGGCCAACGCTCCGGGGGAGAATGGCGCTGTGTGGTTGAGTGTGCGACGCTGGGTCACATCATGAGGCCCATCGACGCGGAGTTGCTGGCGGGCAGCGCGCTGTACCGGGAAGTCGTGCTGCGGAAGCTGGCCCACGCGCGGGAGTCGGTGTGGATCGCCACCGCCAACGTGAAGGCCATGTACGTGGAGGGCGCCCAGGGGAAGTTCGTGCCGCTGCTGGAGGTGCTGGACGGCCTGGCGGCGAGGGGCGTCGCGCTGCGGCTGCTGCATGCGGAGCTGCCCAGCCGGCCGTTCCGGGCCGCCTTCGACGCCCGGGCGCGGCTGGTGAAGGGCGGGCTGGAGATGAAGGTCTGCCCGCGCGTGCACTTCAAGGCGGTGGTGGTGGACGGGGCCTGGGTCTACCTGGGCAGCGCGAACCTCACCGGCGCGGGGCTGGGCGCCAAGGGGGACGACGTCCGCAACTTCGAGATGGGCTTCGTCACGGAGGACTTCGACGTCATCGACCGGACGACGGCCCTCTTTGACGCGGTGTGGAATGGCGCGGAGTGTCGAGGTTGCCGGCTTCGCGCGGTGTGTCCGGACCCCATCTTGCCCTCCGGCGTGGGACAGGCGAAGAAACAGGGTCGGAAGCAAGGCCGGGATGCAGTGAGACTGGGGCAGTCCCGGCGCTTGCGTCGTTGATGGGAGAGCACCGCATGAAGTCGTCCGCGCAGCGCCATCACGCACCTCCCTGCGCGCGACGCGCCTGGGGGGACTAGGCCCGGGTGGCGCTCCTCGGCTCCAAGGCGAACGGCGACGCGGGTGACGACGACCGTGGACGCCAGCTTCAGGTGAAGCGGCGCACCTACTGGTGGTGCGCGCTGTTCTTCACGCTGGGCTCCCTGGCGCACCCGCTGGTGCTGGGCGAGCTGCGGCCGGCGTACTTCCTGGTCCACCTGGGGTGGTCCGCGGCGTTCGTCGTGTTGGGCGCGCTGGTGGGCGCGGGGTGGATCCGTGGTCCGGAGAGCGGCATCGCGGCGGGCCTGGTGAGCCTGGTGGCGCTCTCGCTGAGCATCCACATCACCGGTGGCCTGGCGAGCCCGCTGTTTCCGTCCTTCTACACGGTGCCGCTGCTCGTCGCCGTCTTCACGCCGGGCCAGCGGCTGCCGGTGTGGTCCGCCATCGTGGGCACGCTGGGCGCGGTGGTGCTGATGACGTGGCTGTCGCACACGCCATGGTCGGCGTTCCTGGCCCGGTCCATCAGCCTGGGCTTCACGTTCCTGGTGTCCGCGTATGGCGCGGAGACCTTCCGCCGGCTCCAGGCCGCGGAGCGGTCCGCGCACGTGGAGCGCGTGGAGGCCCTGCGCAAGCTGGCGGACAGCGAGCTGCGCCGCGTGCGCGTGGAGCGCCAGCGCGCGGAGGTGGAGCGGCTGGTGGTGGTGGGGCAGCTGGCCGCGGGCGTGGCCCACGAGGTGAACAACCCGCTCGCGTACGTGAAGTCGAACCTGCGCTACCTGGAAGAAGAATGGGCGGAGGGCGTGCCCGCGGACCTGGACGACGTGCGGCGCGTGCTGGAGGAGACGCAGCAGGGCGTGATGCGCATCCAGCAGATCGTCACCGACCTGCGCATGTTCTCACGCGATGAGCCCGGCGGCATGGAGTCCTGCGACGTCCCGGCGACGCTCGCCGAAGCGCAGCGGCTGGCGTCGGTGCGCCTGCGCAGCCTGGGCGTGGTGGAGCGCGACGTGACGCCCGACCTCACCCCCGCGCGCATCACCCCCCGCCACCTGGTGCAGGTGCTGGTGAACCTGCTCATCAACGCCGCCGACGCGCTGGAGTCCATCCGCCCCAGCCGGCCCGCGCACGTGGTGCTGCGCGCGCGCATGGAGGACGGTCACGTGCGCGTGGAGGTGGAGGACAACGGTCCGGGCATCGCCGACGCCGTGCTGCCGCGCCTCTTCGAGCCTTTCTTCACGACCAAGCAGCCCGGACAAGGCACCGGCCTGGGACTGGCGCTGTGCCGCGAATACGTGGCGCGCGCCGGCGGAACGCTGGAGGCGGAGAACCGCGCGCAAGGCGGTGCGCGCTTCATCCTCCGGCTGCCCGCGGCGGGCGCTGCCTCCCAGCCGCCGCGCCGGGAAGTGCCCGCGCCCGTCGCCGAGGGCACGGAGCCCGTGGTCGAGTAGCGCGCGGACGTGCCTGGCTCATCGCTCCAGCGCGTGCGCGACCTGACCCAGCAGGCGCAGGCGCGGGGAGTCCAGCTTGCGCACGGTGCGCATGAGGCGGCGCACTTCCGGACGCTCGCGGTACTCCGGCGGATCCTCCGCGAGCTGCGGCGCGCCGTCCTCCGCCACCGTCGCCGTCGCGCTCAGCCCCAGCAGCACATCCGAGGAGCAGCTGAGCACCAGGCACAGCTTCCGCAACGTCCGGACGCTGGGCAGCATGTGACCGCGCTCCAGCCGTCCGTAGACCTCGGTGGCGATGCCGACGCGCTCGGCCACATCGGCCTGCGTCAGTTCCAGCCGCTGCCGGGACGCGCGGACTGCGTTTCCAATGAGGGTGGCCAGTCGTTGTTCCATGGCGTCGAAAACCTGTCGAAAGAGGAGCTTCTCCCCCCGCTTTTGAGACGGAGAGGTACCGGGGAGAAGTCGCTGCCTTGCGTGACCTCGTGAGACACAGATTACGAGTGGGGTCTGACATCTCGGGACGTGCGGACGAACGCCGCAAACCCGCGACAACTCGCGGTTTCCGCCGTTCCGATGCGCCCGTTTCGCAAGGCTTCCCGGGTGCTGTTTTCTTGCGTGATGCGAGCGTCGAACCGGGGTGGTAGGCGCGGGCGCGCGCTTCCCTCCCACGACGTCACGGGAAGGCCGTGCGAGGTCGCACGACCCGCGGGGTTGTTCCGCGAGGTTCTGGACGTTTCGAAGGGTCCGGGGAGACCGCGCGCTCCGGCAATCCTGCGCCGGAGCGGGTCTTCACCGCGGACGGTGCGGCGGTGGTGAACGCTTCAGCGCGCGTCGTCCACGGACGGCAGCGCGGCGCGCGCTTCGGCGTACTCGCGCACCATGCGCTCCACGACGGCGGCCGCGGGCAGCACGTCCTTGACGAAGGCCACGCCGTGGCCCGCGCTCCAGGTGTCCTTCCACGCCTTGCCCTGGCCCGCGCGGAAGCGCTCCAGCGCGTTCTTGAGGAAGTTGCCGTGCACGCCCGTGACCTCCTTCGTGTACTCCAGGTCCTCCGGGCTCGCGTCCACCAGCGCCTGCTTGTAGTCGGGCGCGGCGCCCGCTTCTTCCGTCGCGAGGAAGCGCGTGCCCAGGTACGCGCCGTCCAGGCCCATGGCGAGCGCCGCGGCCAGGTGGTGCCCCGTGGAGAGCGCGCCCGCGAGCACCACCGGGATGCCCAGCTCCTGCTTGAGCCACGGCCCCAGCACCAGCGGGCTCAGGTGGCCCGCGTGGCCGCCCGCGCCGGAGCCCACCGCGACGAGCGCGTCCACGCCCGCCTTCGCGGCCTTCTCCGCGTGGCGCAGCGAAATCACGTCGCTCCACACCTTGCCGCCGTACGCGTGCACGCGCTCCACCACCGGCGTGGGGTCTCCCAGGCTGGTGATGACGAGCGGCACCTTGCGCTCCACCGTCGCGGCCATGTCCTCCTCCAGCCGCTCGGCCCACTTGAGGATGAGGTTCACGCCGAAGGGCACATCCTTCGGGAACGTGGCGAGGAAGTCCCGGTACGCCTGCGCGGTTCTGTAGTTGAGCGACGGCACCGCACCGATGGCGCCCGCGCGGCCAGCGGCCTCCAACAGCGCGGCGTTGGACACCAGGAACATGGGGGCGGCGATGATGGGATAGCGGATGCCCAACATCCGGGTCACGGCGGTGTCGATGCGCGAAGGGGCCATGGGCGCATTGGAGCATGCGTGCGCGCGGGCGCGAGGCCGAAAAATCGGCCTGGGCGGCGTTGTCAATCGCAGCGTGTCTCCAGAGGGGAAAACCCCTGGTGTTTCCGTGGTTTACGTAGCACGTAGGGCTGACGTAAGGTGCGCCCCCCGGCCGAGGTCGGGAAAGCCGGGGGTTCCCTTCGGTGACGCGAACCGGGGAGCGCCGCCGAGCGTTTTTGCGGGGAGGCCAGACTCAGCCGTGAGTGACGAGCGTCCGGACGCGCTGCTCAAGAGCGCACTCGAAAAGATCGTCTACTTCGAGGCCCGTGCGCAGCAGTTGCATGGCGAGCTGGCGAACGCGCGCGACGAACTGTCGCACCTCAAGGAAGACCTGGCGCAAGCGCACCAGCGGGAGCTGGACCTGCGTCGGGAGCTGGCGGAGCTGGAGGTTCGCAGCGGCCGGGCCCTGGGGGAGCGCGAGGAGCTGACGCGGCTCAACCACGCGCTGCGGCTGGAGCGCAACCAGCTGATGGAGAAGCTGCTGGACGCCAGCCGCATCCATTCGTCCGGACAGCCGCGCGGCGCGTCCGACGACGATGACGACGAGCTGGGGTTCGACCTGGCGTCGTTCATCTCGCAGCTTCGCAGCGAGGTGATCCTCCGCAACGACACGGTGCCTCCGGTGCGCACGCCGCTGCGTGGGCCCGCGGTGCCGCTCAAGTCGCACGAGCCGCAGGTGCCGTGGACGGAGCGCCCCGCGCCGCCGGTGCCGCAGCGGGCCTCGGCGGCCTTCGTGGCGGGGGACTCGGGGCTGTCGCCGGTGGCGCGCGAGGCGCAGCGGCTGCAGAACGAGGGCCGGCTGCGGGTGAGTCCGGAGCAGATGGCGGAGTTGTCAGGCCACGCGGGCAGCCCCACGGACGAGACGCTGTTCGGGTTCTCGGTGCGGGAGCTGTCGGCGGCGGACGCGGCGGCGCGGGTTCGCGCGGCGGAGCGGCTGAAGGCGCTGGCGCACCCGGCGGCGGCGCCCGCGTTGGCGGCGGCGCTGCACGCGGAGACGGACGCGATGGCGCAGGTGGCGCTGCTCCAGGCGTTCGCGGGGCTGTGCCGGGAAGAGGGCGCCTCGGTGGTGTCGCCGCTGTTGTCGTCGCCGGTGCCGGAGGTGCGCATCGCGGCGCTCAAGGCGCTGCTGGTGCTGGCGCCCCGGGACGCGGCGCCGCATCTGGCGCAGGCGATGAAGGACTCGGACCGGTCGGTGCGCAGGCGCGCGTCGCTGCTGGCGCTGGGGCTGGAAGGGGAGACGGCGCGGCGGCTGGGCGAGGACGCCATCCACGACACGGACTCGGAGGTCCGCGCGCTGGCGGCGCTGGCGCTGGGCGCGGGTCGGGGTGAGAACGCGCGGGCGCTGCTGCTGGAGGCGCTGGATGACGGCGAGGTGCGCGTGCGCAAGGCGGCGGCGCAGAGCCTGTCGCGCATCCTGGGGCACGACGTGTCCGCGGTGGTCGCGCTGGATGATGCGCACCGGCGGCGGGAGATCCGCCGGCTGGCGACGCTGCCCGTGAAGCCCGTGCGCGCGACGCTGGAGGTGAAGACCGTGGCGCCCGTGAATCTGTCACTGGTGGCCGCGAGTGGCGCGCAGCCGGTGGGTGTCGCGCAGGCCGTGGGTGCTGTCTCGCCGCGGGCCAACGTGAACGCCGCGCAGGTGGCGGCGAGCGCGACGCAGCAGCCGAACGTGAACGCGGCGCAGTCGATGAACGTCCCTCCGCAGGCGGTCAACGTCGCGCTGCAGGCGAACGCGGCGCAGCAGGCGGTGCTGGATGCCGCGCAGCAGGCCTTGCGCATCGCCCAGGCGGCGAATGCGACGCAGCAGGCGAACGTGGATGCCGCGCAGGCCGCGGTGAGCGTCGCACGCCAAGCGGTGGCGAACGCTTCGTCGCAGGCCGCCGTGGATGCCGCGCACGCACAGGCCTCGAACGATTCGCAGTGGACGGTGGCCCCCGCGCTCGCGGTCGCCACCGTGGGCGTGTCCCGCGCCGCACCGTCCGTGATGCACGGTGCCATGGCCGCGAACGGCGGGGCCGTTTCCTTCGCCCCGGCATCCCCCCCGTCGCGGCCGGTCGCCTCCGTTCCGCCTCCTTCCGC
>NZ_RAWD01000354.1:0-9273 GCF_003612065.1 Corallococcus sp. CA047B | reverse complement strand
TCCCACCTCGGGCGCGTGCTCCTTCCATCCCCGCACAGACGCTCGCCGCCCAGCCAGGGCGCTGGCTGTGGACGTGCCGGGAGGGCTTCGAAGCCCACCTGTTCGAGGAGCTGGTGTGGGCTCACGCCAACCCCCGCATCCTGGGCCCCGCCCTGGTGGAGTCCGAGCACCGGCCGGAAGTGCCCCCCGCCTTCGGCCGGGCGGCCGAGCGGGTCATCGCCACCTGGGCCCCCGCGGCTGGGGAGCAGGTCCCCGTGGAGGACATCGTGGACGCCCTCTCCGAGCTGCCCACCCGCGTTCCCTGGCTCCTGCGCGCCTTCACGCCGGACAGCGAGCGCGGCAATACGCAGGCCGGACGCGCGGAGGCGCTGGAAGCCGCGGTGCGCGCGGCCATCCACCCCAACCGCCTGCTGGAGGACGACAACCGGGCGCGCGAGTCCGGCGCCCTGCTGGTGGGCCTGTGCGTGGCGCCGGACGGCGTGCTCATCCTGGGCGCGGTGAGTGCCCGCGAGGCGCTATCGCTCGCTCCGGGCGGCCGGCGGCGGATGAAGCGCGCGGGCGAGTCCCCCTCCCGCGCGGCGATGAAGCTGGAGGAGGCCCTGGACGGCCTGCCGGATGAGCCGGGACGCGGCGATGTCTGCGTGGACCTGGGCGCGGCGCCGGGCGGCTGGACGCAGCGGCTGGTGGCGCGCGGGGCGCGGGTGGTGGCGGTGGACCCGGCGAAGCTGATGCCGGAGCTCACGAAGAACCCCCGCGTGCAGCACGTCCAGGAGAGCGCCTTCGCCTATGCCCCGGAGGAGCCCGCGGACTGGCTCTTCTGCGACATGGCGTGGCGGCCGCTGGAGGTGGCGCAGCTGTTGGCCAAGTGGGGGCGCCGCCGCTGGGCGCGCAACCTGGTGGCCAACATCAAGCTGCCCATGAAGGACAAGAACCCGCTGCTCCTGCGCGTGAAGCAGATCCTCGTGGACGACGGGGGCTGGGAGGGCCTCACCGTCCGCCAGCTCTACCATGACCGGGACGAGGTGACGGTGACGGCGCGACGCATGCGCTGAAAGCAGCCTGCGCCCGGGTGCCGTCCGCGCTACACACCCGGGCACGATGCCCTATTCCATCGACGATTCCACCGCCACCGCGCTCGTCGCACTCCACCCCCGGGCCGCCCGGCCCGGGCACGCGCAGGAGGCGCCCCAGGCGGCCGCCCTGGAACTCATCGCCACCGAGCAGCGCCGGCGCGGCCAGCCCGACGCCACCGGGGCGCTGCACGTGCTGGCGCTGACGCAGGGGACGCTCCTCAAGGAGCAGTTTGACCTGTCCACGCACGCCCACCATGACGGCTGGACCGTGGGCGCGGTGATGGTGGACGTGAAGGAGATGATCCACTTCAACGCCCGCTTCGGCTTCCCGGCGGGGGACGCGCTGCTCAAGGCGCTCGTCGCGTCGCTCGCGGCGCAGTACCCGGGCGCGCGCATCGTGCGCTTCCAGCCGGACGGCTTCGCGGTGCTGCTCGTGCCCACGTCCCAGCTCACCGTGCGCGAGGACAGCGCGGACACCACGCGGGCGCGGCTGACGGAGGACCTGCGCCCCACCCTGCCCCCGGGCGCGGCGGCCACCGACGTGCCGGGCTTCACCGTGGCGCTGCTGGAGCTGACGGTGCACCAGCCGTCCCACTGGCAGGTGCTGGGGCCGCTCCTGTGGGCGGAGGTGGAGCGGGCCTACATCATGGAGCGCACCGGGCGGACGCACGGCCTGCAGCGCCGGCACCTTCGCCTGGATGCGTTCCTTCCGGAGCCGGAAGGAACCTGAAGCGTCGGAGGAAGCTTCGGGGCGGATCGACGGGGCTCGCTGCTGGGAGCCCCGGACCGCGCGCCCTGGAATCGCCTCGGGCTACTCCTCGAGGATGAACTTGCGCGGGTTCTGCGGCACGCCGTTCACGCGCACCTCATAGTGCAGGTGCGGACCGGTGGAGCGGCCCGTGTTGCCCACCGCCGCCACGGGGACGCCGCGCTTCACGCGGTCGCCGGCCTTCACGAGAATCTTGGACAGGTGGCCGTAGCGCGTCTTGATGCCGTAGCCGTGGTCGATGACGAGCACGTTGCCGTACCCGCCCTCCAGGCCCGCGAACACCACCGTGCCGTCCGACGGCGCGGTGACTTCCTTGCCGTGGGGCGCCGCGATGTCCAGGCCCGCGTGCGTCACCCGGTCCGCCGTGTACGGGTCCAGGCGCTGCCCGAAGTCGCTGGTCACCCAGCCGCGCGCCGGCCACACCGACGGCGTGGAGGCCAAGAGCGACTTCTGGTCCTGGAAGTAGGCCTGCAGGTCCTGGAGGCTCAGCTCCTGGCGGGTGGCCTCCGCGGACAGCCGGTCCAGGCGGCCCAGCAGCACCTTGGGCGTCTCCGTGGTGGTCAGCTGCGTGAACTGGGTGTCCGTCGCGGGCGCCATGGTGCCGGCTTCCGGCTCCGTGGGGCCCATGGCCAGGTTGCGCTGCGGGTCCGACAACAGCGTCACCGCGCGCAGCTTCTGGTCGAAGCGCTCCACCCGGTCCAGCGTGGAGCCAATGTGCTCGATGCGCTCACGCACCGACTTGAGCTGGGAGCGCAGCGTGAGGTTCTCCTCACGCAGGATGCGGTTCTCCGAGGCGTCGGCGGCGACCTGCAGGTAGTGGATGCTCGCACCCGCGCCCAGTCCCGCCACCAGCATCAGGCCCATGCCCACCTGCACCAGCCAGGAGCGCTGGATGGTGTAGCGCTTCACCGGAGCGTCGTGGTCCGGGATGACCATCAGCGTGAAGGACTTTTTGGCCACGGACCACTCCTGGAGAAACCCTGCTCTTACGTGGGACTTCCGGCGGCAGAACCTAAGTCGCTCCGCGCGCTCGCAACACCTCCCCCGCCAACCGCCCCCCACACACCGTCACCCACTGGCGATTTGCCGTGGGTGGAAAGGTTGGGGCAGCTATCATCCGTCTTTGAAGAGTGTCAAGGTCAACAGAGGCCGGGCGCGCCCCACCGCACCCGGGTCGAGGGCGGACTTCAGCCGCCCATGCGCACGACAATGACGCTGATGTTGTCGTCGCCGCCGCGCTCATTGGCCAGGTCGATGAGGTGCTTGGGCACCTCCTCGAAGCTGCCGGCACGGGCCACGGCGTCGTGGATCTCCCGGTCCTCCAGCATGTTGGCCAGACCGTCGGAGCAGAGCAGGAACACGTCGCCGGGCTCGGACACGAGCCCCATGACGTCCACCTGCACCTCCTCCTCGAAGCCAACGGAGCGGGTGATGATGTTCTTGTAGCGGGAGTGCTTCGCCTCCTCGGGGGTGATCATCCCGGCCTTGATCTGCTCGTTGACCAGGGAATGGTCCTCGCTGATCTGCTGGATGAGGTCGCCGCGGATGAGGTACGCGCGACTGTCGCCCACATGGGCGAAGAAGGCGTGCTCGTCGCGGACCACCAGGGAGATGACGGTCGTTCCCATGCCAGAGAGCCGCGCGTCGTCCTGGGCGGTGAGGTAGATGGCCTGACAGGCCTTCTCCACCGCGGAACGAAGCGCCTCTGGAATGGGCGACTCCTGGAGGTTGGGAACACTGACGAAGGGGTTGTCTCGCCCTTCGCGCGCGCGCCTCAACTCCTTGTCGATGGTCTCGACGGCGATGCGCGACGCGGTACCACCACCCGCGTGCCCACCCATTCCGTCCGCCACGACGTAGAGCTGGAGCTCATCGTCAATGAGGAAACTGTCCTCGTTGTGATTGCGCTTGCGCCCGACGTCCGTCAGGCCAGCGGAGATGACTTTATGGCGGGGGGCCGCGGTCTGCCCTGCGGTGCTGGACACGCGCCGGATGCTATGTGAGCCCCAATGAGGGGGCAAGGACGCGGACGAAAACTCACGGTGCGTCATGCCCTCCCCCCTGGGTCACCCCTACCTTCGAGGCCCGGTTTCAGGCCGTCCGCCGCAGCCGACCCCGGGGGCTGGTGCCCTCCGGACCCGATTCCCGGCGCGCCCGGGGGGAGCGGTGGGCCGAACGGACCAGGGCTTCGGCCGCGCCCAGCGCCTCGCGCGTCACCTCCACGCCGGACATCATCCGCGCCAGCTCCTGCGTGCGCTCGGCGCCCGCCGCCAGGGGGAGCACCTGGGACACGGTGCGCTCGCCCCGGACGCTCTTGCGGATGAGCAGGTGCGCGTCCGCGTAGGCCGCCACCTGGGGCAGGTGCGTGATGCACAGCACCTGCCGGTGGGAGCTGACCTCGCGAATCATCCGCCCCACCACGTCCGCGATGGCGCCGCTCACGCCCGCGTCCGCCTCATCCAGCACGTAGCAGCCGCACGCGTCACTGTCCGCCAGTGCACGTTTGAGGGCCAGGAGCAGCCGGCTCGCCTCGCCGCCCGAGGCCACCTTGGCCAGCGCGCGCGCGGGTTCCCCCGGGTTGGCGCTGAAGAAGAACTCCACCTCGTCCAGGCCATCCGGACGCAGCGTCTCCCCGGCCGTCACCCGCACCTCGAAGGCGGCCTTGCCCATGGCCAGCCCGCCCAGGCCCTCCCGCACCTGCTGGGAGAAGGCCCCGGCGCTCGCCTTGCGCGCCTTGGACAGGGACAGCGCCGCCTTGCGCGCCCGCTCCTCCACGCGCTTCTTCTCCTGGTTCAGCTCCTCCAGGATTTCGCGCCGGTTCTCCAGCGTGCCCAGTTCGGTCTCCAGCTCGCCGCGCTTCAGGAGGACGCCGTCCAGCGTCACGCCGTGCTTGCGGCACAGCCGCTTGAGCGCGTCCAGCCGCTCCTCCACCTCGCCCAGCCGCCCGGGGTCGGACTCCAGCCCCTCCACATAGCGGTTGAGCCGGCGCGCGGCCTCCTCCAGCTCCGACAGCGCGGTGCTGAGCGACAGCGCCACCGGCGCGAGGGACGCGTCGCACTTGACGCCCTCGTGCACGAGCCCCAGCGCCCGCCCGACGATCTCCACCGCCGAGGGCGCCTCGCCCGCGACCAGCAGCTCCGCTTCCGCGCCGTGGCGCTTGAGCTTCTGCGCGCTGCCCAGCCGCCGGCGCTCCGCGTCCAGCTTCACGTCCTCGCCGGACTCCGGATCCAGGCGCGTGATTTCATCCAGTTGGAAGCGCAGGAACTCCGCGCGCTCGCGCACCTTGGCGTCGTCGCCGCCGAGCGCGTCCATGCGGGATTCCACCTCGCGCAGGTTCGCCCACTCGCGGCCGTACGCGGCCAGCGCGTCCTCCAGGCGCCCGTACTTGTCGAGCAGCACCCGGTGCAGCCCGGAGTCGAAGAGGCTCACGTGCTCATGCTGGCCGGCGATGTCCACCGCGCCCCGGGTGAGCTTCCCCAGGACCCCCAGCGTCACCAGCGCGCCGTTGACGTAGACCTTGCCGCGCCCGGTGCGCCCCAACACCCGGCGCACCAGCACCTCGTCTCCCAGGTCGGGGAGGCCCAGTTCCTCCAGTCTCGAGGCCAGCACCGGTGTCCGGGCGAACACGCCCTCCACCGCCGCGTCCTCGCAGCCCGCTCGGATGACGTCCGCATCCGCCCTGCCCCCGAGCAACAGACCCAACGCGTCCACCAAGATGGACTTGCCAGCCCCTGTCTCACCCGTGAGGACGGTAAGGCCGGCGCCAAACGCCACCTCCACCTCCTCAATCACCGCTACGTTCGAAATCCGAAGTCCCAGCAGCACGCGCGCCCTCCGCGGTCCGTACGTCGCCCCAACACCTGAACACCCTAGCAGGTCTCGATGACACTGCACAGGTGTTCGGGTCGGGTGCACGCAGGCAGAGCGGGTGGGAGGGCGGGCCCGTTGGGACCACAACCTTTCCACCCGCTCCTGGGGCCCATCAGATTTCGGTGAACAGCTCCTGGATGTCCTGCTCCGTGAGCGTGCGGCCCATGTCGTCACCGTCCGTGCCGAGCACGCCGGCGGCGAGCTCCCGCTTGCGACGCTGGAGGCTGAGGATCTTCTCCTCCACCGTGCCGCGGGTGATCAGCTTGTAGCTGATGACCGCGCGCGTCTGCCCGATGCGGTGCGTACGGTCCGTGGCCTGATCCTCCACGGCCGGGTTCCACCACGGGTCGAAGTGGATGACGTAGTCGGCCGCGGTGAGGTTCAAGCCGGTGCCGCCCGCCTTGAGGCTGATGAAGAACAGCGGCGGCCCGTCCGGACGGTTGTACTCGTCCACCTTGCCCATGCGGTCCTTGGTGCGACCGTCCAGGTACAGGTAGGTCATCCCCTTCTTGTCGGCCTCCTGCTTCAAGAGCTCCAGCATCTCCGTGAACTGGCTGAAGACGAGCGCGCGGTGGCCCTCCGCGATGAGGTCCTCCACGAGCTGCATGAAGCGCTCGAGCTTCGCGCTGGACGGCAACAGCGTGCCGGGCGGCATCTTGAGCAGGCGCGGATCGCAGCACACCTGCCGCAGGCGCATCAGCGCGGCGAGGATGGACACGCGGCTGCGCTTGAAGCCCACCTTCTCGATGGAGTCGTTCACCTTGCGGCGGCTCTCCTCCAGCACCTCGCGGTAGAGCGCGGCCTGGCCGGGCTCCATCTCGCACCACGCGACGCTCTCCGTCTTCGGCGGCAGATCCTTGGCCACCTCCGTCTTGAGCCGGCGCATGATGAAGGGCTGGATGCGCCGTCGCAGCCGGTCCTTCGCGGTGGCGTCGTTGGCCACCTGGATGGGCTGCTCGTAGCGGTCGCTGAAGCCTTCCGCGCTGCCCAGGAAGCCGGGCATCAGGAAGTCGAAGATGCTCCAGAGCTCCGACAGCCGGTTCTCCAGCGGCGTACCGGTGAGCGCCAGGCGCGTCTCGCTGGGCAGCGACTTGCACGCCTGCGCGGTGGCGCTGTCCGCGTTCTTGATGTTCTGCGCTTCGTCCAGGATGACGTAGCGGAAGCCCACCTGGGACAGCTGCTCCAGGTCGCGGCGCACCAGCGCGTACGACGTGAGCACCAGGTCCATGCCCTTCAGGTCCTCGGCCCGTTCACGCCGGTCCTGTCCGTGCCACACCATGGCCTTGAGGCCCGGGGTGAAACGCTCCGCCTCGCGCTCCCAGTTGGCGAGCACGCTCGTGGGCGCGACCACCAGCGACGGCTTGTGGCCCTCTTCGTTGGCCACCTTCTGCATCAGGCTCAGGGACTGGATGGTCTTTCCCAGACCCATGTCGTCCGCGAGGATGCCGGACAGCCCGTGCCGGCGCAGGAACCAGAGCCAGGAGAGGCCTGACTCCTGGTAGTGGCGCAGCGTGGCCTGGAGTCCCTCCGGCGCGGCCACCTTCGGCACGCCCGACGTCTCACGCA
The DNA here is from genome assembly GCF_003612065.1 of Corallococcus sp. CA047B. Classification (NCBI taxonomy): domain Bacteria; kingdom Pseudomonadati; phylum Myxococcota; class Myxococcia; order Myxococcales; family Myxococcaceae; genus Corallococcus; species Corallococcus sp. CA047B. The sequence goes on along the minus strand of NZ_RAWD01000354.1, from coordinate 1,995 downwards.
GCGCGAGCATCGCCTGCCGCGCCTTGGCCTCCACCTCGGTGAACTCGCCCAGGTCCGCGAGCAGATCCAACGCCACCGCCTGATGCAGCGGCAGCCGCGTGCGCGTGCGGCCCGGCATGGCGCCGGCCTCCTCCAGGAGGTCCGCCACGCGCTTGATCTCCGCGGTGTCCGCTTCCGCGAAGGAGCCATCCTTGAGGGGCACGAACTTGCGCCCCGAGTCCAGCCACATGCGGATGGCGCCCAGGTCCACGGCCTGATCGTCGGTGACGAACTCCGCGTCCAGGTCGAACCACTGCACGCCGCTCATGCCCACGCGGATGCGCGGCTTGAGCTTCGGACGCAGCCGCACCTTGGGGGCGGTGACGCCGTAGCGCTCCCACTCCTCCGGCAGGCTCGCCAGGCCCCGCGCCCAGAACTCCAGGGCCGCGTCGCCCGTCGCCTCGAAGGCCAGGGTGGGCACGTCGAAGCGCATCCCCTGGTCCATCAGCAGCTTGCCCGCGGCGCGCTCCACCTCGTCGCGGCGGCGGTACAGCTTGCGGGCGTCCTCGCCGACGCCGCTGGCGTAGCCCAGGTGGGTCGCGTTGGGCGACACCGCCACCGTCGTCTGGCCGTAGCGCGCGGCCAGCTGCACCTTCACGCGCTCGGCGGCGCCTTCCAGCGTGAGCACGAAGCGCGGCTCCACCGCCTCGTCGACCTCGATGTCGTCCGCCTTCAGCGACATGCGGAAGCGCGGCAGGTGCGCGGCGAAGAACGTCAGCACCCGGTCCAGCTGTCCGGCCGGGAAGGCCATGGACGGCTCCAGGAGCCACTTGCGCAACAGGCGCGGCGGGAAGTCCGGCTCCACCGGGTGGAGGTTCTGCGCCTGGATGACCCAGGTGCGCCGCCCCGCCAGCACGATGACGTCCTTGAGCGGCAGGCCCACGCCGTCCGGGAACAGCAGCTCAATCTGCGCGGTGGCGCCGTCCGGACGCGACTCCAGGTGGATCTGCGGACGCACGGGCGCGTCCATGTAGACGAGCGGCGTGCCCCGGTAGATGACCCGGCGCTGGCGCAAGAGCTCCAGCACTTCGACCAGGTCCTCGTCGGACAGCACGATGCGCGAGTCGTAGCGCTGCTCGTGGCGCGCGAGCACCATGAAGATGCGCTCGTCCGGGGGCGCGATGCGGCTGCCCGTCTGGAGCAGGCGCTTCACGTGGACGGGCCCCTTGGTCTGCGCGTCCTGGCGGCGCACGTCCACCACCCAGTGACGGCCGGTGGAGCCACCGGTGCTCGTGTTGGCGGGGGTCAGCCGGTAGAGGAACTCGTAGTCCGGCAGCGACGACAGGCCCAGCCAGCTCTCCACCTTCGCGAGCGCGGGCAGGGTGACGCCTTCCATCCCCGGCGCGTCGCTGGGGATTTCGACCTCGTCGTCCGCGGGCATCCCGTCGTCCTCCGGCATCGGAGGGGGCGGCGGAGGCGGCGCGGCCTTCTGCGGCGGCGGAGGCGGACGGAAACGCGCGGCGTAGATGAGCGCCACGGCGACGACGTGTTCGCAGTGCGGGCCGGTGGTGTTCCACACCGGGCAGGTGCAGGAAGAAACGACCTTCCCCTCTGCCGGCATCAGGACCACGTCATAGCGCTCGCCCGTCGGAGCCGCGACCTGCGCGCGGATGCGTTCGGGCTCACGTGTCAGGCCGAATACGCGGCGGCCCTCGGCCACCTCTCGACCTTTCTTGAACGTGGGGGGCTGGACCTCGGCCTTGAGGGCGCGAAGCCACAGTCCGTCTTGCGGGGAGAGAGGGTCTCGGGTGTCGGCGGTGGTTTGCACGGCTTGCAATGCCCCAGACTCCTTGGCCTTGGTCGGGGGGAACCGCCTCGCTTAACACAGCGAAGGCTTCCCCGCGCGCGGGAAAAAATATGGCGTCCGCCGGTGGATGACGTCCCCCCGAGCGAAGCTGTGAGATCATCAACGTCCGCCATGCCCTGGTCCCGTCCCCGACCGCCCGCCTTCCGGCC
>NZ_RAWD01000353.1:0-9284 GCF_003612065.1 Corallococcus sp. CA047B | reverse complement strand
TGCGTCGGACCGTGGCTCCACTCGCGCACGTCTTGGCCTGGAGTCGCTGGCGACGCCACCACCAAGCCGTCGCCATGCAGTGCCACTACCGGGCACGCCGAGCGCGGTTCAAACTGCAGCTGTAGGAGTAAGGCCGAGGTAATGGCCGTGCATTCAAAAGCCTGGAGTCGTGGCAATTGACCAATGCGACCACAAACCACTTCAACCCAAGCGAGCGAGAAGACGCCAGCACGCACCTGCTTGGCGTGCCATCGATAGGCTGCCCTGACGAATCCGAATCTCCAGGGCATCGGTTTCGCTCATGGTGGATTCGTAGGCGGCAGGGCTCGCTCATCTGAAAAGATTGAATTCGGCAATGTCCAAGCCAATTGTTGCCCCGTTGCCGCCGTGGTTTCGTGCGTTTTTATATGGCTCTGCGAAGTATTTGAGCAGTCCTGCCTGTTCCTGGCTCCACTCCTGTTCTTTCTTGTGCTTGATTCTATTGACTTCTGATTCGAATTTTCTGTTTGTGATTATGATGTCTGGTGAATTGTAGGCAGCGGCTGTTGCCTGACAGAGGTACATGAATCGCTCGGCTTCGGTGTCGCCGGAGATCTGGCCCTTTCCGTAGTACATTCCTTGTATTGATTTTAATGTAGTTGTTTTTGGCGTGGGTGGCGGGTTGAGTTGGTGTTCGCGTTGCCATGGTTTCAAGATGTTGGATCTCATCAGATTGAGAAGTCTGTTGATTTCTCTTGCGGCTGCTTCTATTGCGACCTGCATTATCCGAAGCCGCTGGCTGATGTGAAATGCGATTATTGATTTTTCGGAGATGGAAAACAGCCCCCAGGATTTGATTGTTCTTTTCTTTAATGAGTCTAGCTGTTTTTTGATTGTATCGACGTGGCCGAATTTCATCGCCGTGTCGTAGGTTTGCATTTGCGCCGGCCCGAAGGAGCCGTCAGAGAGATTGAATCGTTCCTGGGCTTGGTCCTTGACGTTGATGTCAGCAAGTTCATTTAGTATTATTGCTGCTATGAGTTTTTTTGGGATTTTGTTTTTAATCGAGCTTTCCGAGAGTTGATTGTCGTAGTGGGAGATTTTTGTTTTGTACCAGTCTATTCTATCTTTGTCGCTCATGCTGAAGAGTGCATCTGTGGTCATTGGTTCTACGCTTACTTTGGGCGAGATGAATCCTATTCTTCCTGCCTTCTCGTCTTCCAGTGTGAATTTGCAAAATGGATCGGTATTTCGCATATTTGCGGTGTTCCTCGGCTGCATTGCTTGGTGTTTGTGGCTTTTGACGGTGGTCGCGCGCTGGTGAGGTTGGGCTTACCACCGATCGCTAGACCCGCCCCCTCCGAGTCCTCCCCCTGTGTAACCCGTGAACTCGCTCTCCCAGAGCGGCTGACTTTTCAGCGCCGGGTGCATCTCCAGCAGGTGACTCACCCACTTCTTCGCGTACAGCGCCTGCGGAGTCTTGAACTCGGCCTGCCGCCGGTAGACGCCTCGCCAGATCATCTGGCTGTCCCAAAGGGACTCACCGTCATCCTTGCCGTAGCTCTTGGGATGCCCGACGTTCAGGCGGAAGCCCTTGGCCTGGACGTAGTTCGCCAGGAGGATGCTCCAGATGGAGACGATCGCCTTCCGGATGTCGATGAAGAGGTTTCCCCCCGAATCCATCAACTCATACATGAGCATCGAGTACCGCTCGACCGCCGCGGACTCCAGATAGAAGACCGGCGTAGTTCCTCCGTAGGCAGTGAACTGGCCACCCTGCACCGTGCCCACCTGGAGGCTGCTTCCGGCCCTCCAACCCGGCATGCCCGGCTCCAGGACACCGAACACCCAGGAGCGACGCCCGGCAAGGAAGTGATAGCTGTTGAGCCGGGCGAAGATGGCGCCCCATGGGACCACCATCATCGACGTCATGTAGTCCGAACGCTCCGCGAAGTTGCGCTTGACCGTCTGCGCGGCGAAGCCCTTGTTCGCGTCCTTCCAGAGGACATGCACCCAATCGCTGTGCACATCCGGCAGGTTGATGCCCAGCTTCTCCGACTTGAAGTCGAGCAGGAACCGGAGCGTCTTGTTGTGCTCGAACTGCTTGGTGGACCAGGCCACCGCCGCCCGGTTCTCCGTCAGGCCCTGCTGCGTGCCATTGAAGAACCGGGGGAAGTCCTTGATGAACTCCCCGACCAGCGCGGGGAGTTTCTGTTTCGGGTCACCCTGGAGGCCGGGGATGCTGAAGTGAATCCGGAACTGATTCACATGGAACGTGCCACAACCCTTGGCGATCTTGAGCTCCGTGAAGTCCATTCCCCACCTCCTGGGTGATATGTCCGTGGTCAGCGACTCGGTGTGTCAGTCCTCCACCCGCATTCGCCGAGCCTGACGCCCCAGGCCCAACCCCAGCAGGAGCAACAGGGCCAGCGCCGCGCCCCCGTCCCCACTGGTTCCACAGGCGCATCCACCGCCCGTGCCTCCCAGGGTCCTGGCCTGGCCCTTCAGCACCAACTGGGCTTCCGTGGTCGTCTCCCCGCGCAGGCGCAGCTTCAGCGTTCCTTCCGCAGGGCCTCCCACCTGGCCCTGGAAGGTGACGTTCACCGTCGCCTGGGCTCCCGGCGCCAGCTCCGCGTCCAGGGCGCTCGCGTCGATCTGGAACGCCGGATTGCTGTTCTCCACCACGCTCAACCTGGCCGGCGACGCCGACTGGTTCGTGAGCGTCACCGTGCGCGGCGTACTGGTCGCGCCGATGTCCACCCAACCCAGGTCCAGTTCCATGGGCTCGATGGTCAGGAAGCTGGCCACCGTCACCCCTGACAGGGCCACCAGTGCCGCGCGCTCCTGGTCCTTCGTTCCCAGGACCAGCGTCCCCTTCGATACACCGGCCTGCGCCGTGTCGTACTTCAGCTCCACGGTGAGCGAGTCACCCTGCGGCAGGACGCGTCCCTCCGCTCCCAACACGGGCGAGACCACCACGAAGTTCGTGGCCTGGGGTCCCTCCACCTTGGGTTGCACCAGCAGCAGCTCCTGGGTGCTGTCATTGGTGAGCACCACCTTCGTCGTCACCGTCTCCGACTGGCGCACCGTGCCGAAGTCCAGCGTACGGCTGAGCGCACGGAACACCGTGGAGATTCCGCGGCCCGACAACGCCACCTGCGCCACCGGAGACTCCAGGTCACTCGTCACCACCGTCAGCGCCGCCTTGGACGTGACGTCCGGACGCGGCACGAACTTGATGAACAGCTCCTTCGACTCTTGCGCCGCCAGCGTGAAAGGCAGCGCGGGCGCGGACTCCACGTTGAAGTGCGAAGGCTCCGAGTTCTCAGCCACTCCGAGAATCTCCAGGCCCTGCACCTTCAAGGGTTGGAGCGATTCGTTGGTGAGCCGCACCGACCGCACCGCCGCCGACGACGACTCAGTCACACGCGCTCCGAAATCCAGCGCGGGCGTGGACAGACTGAGCTGGTTCGTCCGTCCATGGCCACTCAACGTCACCAGCACCGTGCTTGCCTGGTTGTCGTCGGAGGTGATGCGCAGCACCGCATTGAATCGCCGCTGCGCGTCCGGGTGGAATTGGAGCGACAGATCCATGCTCCCCCCTGGCCCCAGCTTCACGGGCAAGGTGGGCTTCTGCAGGATGAAGGACTTCGCGTCCTCTCCGTCCAGCGAGACGTCCTTCACCGTCAGCGGGCCGACCTCCGCCGCAATCCCGCCGTCTGCCCCCGTGCCTCCTGCTGGGGACGCGTGTAACAGGCGCAGGCCGATGAAGTCCGATTTCGTGTTCACCCGCGTGCCGCCGAAATCCAACGTTCCGTCGAACGCAGCGCCGTCTCTGCGTGCCACGTTCAGGTGCGCCGAGGTGGCCGTGCCTTGCAGGGTGAGGGCCAGAGAGGTCTGCGTGGAAGTCCCTCCCGTGCTGAGCGTCGCCGTCAGCGAACGAGCTCCCCCCTTCGGAACCTGGGGCTGGAATCGCAGCGTGAGCGGGGCGCTGGCTCCCGCGGGCACCACCAGTGGCAGCCCCTGCGCGGAGAACTCGGACCGCCACTCACTGTCGGAAGCGAAGTCCACGGACACCTGAGCGGCCGCGATGCCCGTGTTGGTTACCAGCACCACTTGATCCGCGTATGCGCCGAAGTTCACCGGACCGAAGGCCACCGAGCTGGTCGGCAGGTACACGCTGCCCACACCCTCTACCGCCAGGGTGACCTCGTCGGGGGTCGTCGCCGAGTTGCTCTCGATTGAAAGCTTGCTGACGTTGCTTCCCAGCTTGGACGGCTTCGCCGTCACGAAGAACGAGTGCACCGTGCCCGAGAGCACCGTGACCCTTTGTTGGATCGATTTTGGACAGCCGTCTTCCTGGCTCCCATCCACCGGATGCAGGCAGAAGTCGCCCGGGACGGTCACGGCATAGATCTCCAGCGGCGCTCTTCCCTCGTTCTTCACGACGATGAGCTGGCGGGGGCCCTCGATGTTGATGGCCTGCGGAGCGAACCCAGGATTCTTGCCTCCCGGGAATACCACGAGGGGCACCGTGCCCCTCCCGGAGACTTTGAAGGACAGCTCGTTGGCTGCTTCAGAGTCGCTCAGGATCTTCAGGGTGGCTTCCTGGTCCCCCGCCACCTCCGGCTGGAAGGTGATATCGAGCTGGGCGGTTTCATCCTGGGCGAGGATGATGGGGAAATGTCCGCTGTGCAGCTGCGCGTAGAAGGGGGCTGCGTATTTCACGTTGCTCACGGTGAGCGGCGCGGAACCCGAGTTGCGCAGGGTGATGGACCGGGTGCTGCTTCCCAGTCGAGCCACCTCTCCAAAGAAAATCTGGTTTTCGCTCAACTCCAGCTTGGCGGAGGCCCCGACTCCATACAACGTCCGTGTCAACGACACGACCAGAGGGGAGTTCTTCAGTCTTATCTCCAGTGGACCCCTGAAGACACCAATGGCTGTCGGGTTGAAGCTGACGTTGATGTTGCGAGTGCCCTTCACCGGAATGGGCTCGACCAGATCCACCTTGATCTGGAAGGGGAGTCCCGCGGTGGTACTCACGCTCGACAATTCGACGGGAACATCGCCTGAATTGGTAATGGTGAGGATGCGCGGGTTGCTGGTGTTGGGCAACGTCGCGGGAAAGAGGATGTCCCCCTCTGGTGCGGACACCTGTGCGTCCGCGCCCGTCCCCTTCAACTCGAAACGCCGGGTCGCGGTGACGCCGGTGATAGCGCCCTCATAGTCGATCTCCAGTGAGTCCTTTGACTCCTTGTTCAACGTCACCGGTCTGTATGTGATTTTGAAGGACTCGGACTCCTCACCCGGCTTGATGACAGTCTGCGGGGGGGTGAGGGCTTGCACGGTGAATTCCGACCAGCTTGGCACGACCCGGGCCGCGACGATCCTGAGGCCCTCCGAGGCGTCGATGCTATTGCGTACGTTGAGTTCGCTGTTGATGTGGGTATACCCCACCTGCCGGGGGCCGAAATTGATGCCCTCCTTGTTGAAGATCGCGATGGGGCCCGCGGATTTGCCCTTGACCACGAGCGTCGGCGGCAGGGGCCGGTCACCGGTCGTGTAGAAGCGAAGTCGCGTCTCCAGGTCACCCACGGTGGTGGGGCCGAAACGGATCCGCAACGACATGGTTCCCGCCGGTGGCAGCGTCTGGGGCAGGAAGTCCACCACCTGGAAGTGGGCGTTGTTGTCCACGGTCACATTGGAGAGGAACAAGGCCTGGTTGCCGGTGTTCGTCAGGGTTGTGTCCTTGTAGTACTCGCCAGTGGGGGCTCCTGGAGGGAACGTCAAGGTGCTGCTCGACAGTGTCAGCTCGGGCGCGAGTGCCCGGCCTGTGATTGGCACCGACGCCACAGGAAGGGTTGCGTCGGTCTCGAACGCGAGCGTGCGGGAGAACGCCTCTCCCCATGAACTCGCGGCGAACGTCACGGTCAGGACTTCGCTGCTACGTGCCGCGACCACCAGTCCCGATGCGGGAATGCCCGCGAGCGTGTAGGGCGTCAGGGTTTCTGGAGGTACCAGGAGCACCCGGACGGGCCAACTCGTGGGATTCTTGAGGGTCACCTGCCGCGTGGGGAGCGTGTCGCTCACCGTCCAATCGCCGAAGGTCAGCGAAGTCGGGCTGACCTCCAGCGAGGTCTTTCTCGCGACGCCATGCAGCGGCACGGTGGTCACGCAGGAGGTGGCGGGGGAGGTGCTGAAGGAAAGCACGCCATCCACGGAGCCGCTTTCGTTGAGCTTGGGATCGAACTTGATGAAGAGCTCCCGCCCCGCGGAATTCGGTGCCAGCGTGAACTGCGTGGAGGGACTGACGGAGTAGGCATCGCCGTCCTGCGTCACGGTGGGCGTCAGCGTCAGCGCGACCGTGCCAGTATTGGTCACCACCACCCGCTTCTGCTCACTGGCCGAGTCTCCTGCCACCTGTTCGGCGAATTCGAACGACTGGGGCGCGAGGCTCAGGCAGGCCGTGCCAGGCGCCGACGTGCCGGACAGGGTCAAGGTAGGCGCTCCGGTGGCGTTGCTCGCGAAGGACAATGTGTCCGAGGGACTCCCGCTCTGGCGCGGCAGGAACGTCACCTGCAGACGCTGGGTCCCGCCGGGGGCGAGGCTGAAGGCGCTCGAAGGATCGATCTGGAAGGCGGAGTTCGCCCCCTGCGCCAGCGTCATCCCGGTCACATCGAGCCGGATGTCACCCTCGTTCGTGACGATGACCTCCTGGGGCGCGCTGGCGGTGTCCACCGCCGTCTGCGGGAAGGCCATCGCGGTGCGGCTCAGCGCGAGCTTCGCGGGAGTCGCCGCTGGCGTCGCGGTTCCGGACAAGGTGAGCTTCGGCGCGGCGGCGTCGTTGCTCGTGAAGACCAGGTCGTCCGTGGCGCTCCCGCTCACGGCCGGCTGGAAGGTCAGCTTCAGGCGTTGGGTCTCCCCGGGGGCGAGGCTGAAGTCGCTCGAAGGATCGACCCGGAAGGCGGAACCCGGTGCCTTGTCCATCGCCAGTCCAGTCACTTCCAGCAGGCTGTCGCCGCCGTTCGTGACCGTGACCTCCTGAGGCGCGCTGGCGGTGTTCACGACCGTCTGCGGGAAGGCCATCGTGGTGCGGCTCAGCAGGAGCTTCGCGGGAAGGATTGCTTCGCCCTTCAGCGAGGCGGCGGGCGGCGTGGGGCAGACGGAGCTGTTCCCCAGCGAAAGGACCCCCGTGAACGTGTTCCGGGCGGTGGGCTGGAACGTGACGGTGAGCTGCCTCGAGTCGCCCGCGGGGACGGTCAGGGCCTGGCTTGGCACGCTGAAGGGCTCGGGGACCGAGGGCGTCTGGGAGAACGTCTGGTTGCCCAGGTTGATCACCTTCACCTGCCGCGTCGGGCTCGGGTTCGCGTTCACCAACTGCCTGCCAAAATCCACGGACGGCTGTTCGAACACGAGCAGCGGGCCCTGGGCCTTGCCGGCGAGCGTCACCGTCAACGAGGGCGCATTCGGATCATCCGTATAGAGGGTCAGCTTCCCCTGGAAGTCGCCGGGCTGACCGGGAGCGAAAGCCACCTTCACCTTCACGTCGTTCGTGCTGCCCTGGCCCGCGGGCGACACGGGGCAGGGAGTCGCGCAGCGCGTGGTGCCGGCGGCGTCGTACAGGCCGACGAGGGAGAAGCCTCCGCTGACGCTCGTGCTGGTGACGTGTCGCTGCGTCGCGGAGATGTTGCGCAGCACGATCTCCTGTTCGGAGGTCGTGCACGCGTTGGGGGTACCGAAGTCGACGGCGTCACGGTTCAGCACGAGGCCGGCGGTGGGGGCCGCCGGAGCACCGGTTCCGGACAGGGTGACGGAGGGCGCGGCGGGGGAGCTGTTGCTTGTGAAGGACAGCGTGGCCGACGCACTCCCGGCCACCCGCGGGGTGAACGTCAGCTTCAAGACCTGGGTGTCGCCCGGGGCGAGGCTGAAGGGGGCCGAAGTATCGACGTAGTAGGGGGTGTTCGCTGGCTGCTGCAGCCCCAGTGCGGACACCGTGAGCAGGCTGCCACCGTCATTCTTGACCGTGATCTCCTGGGCGGCGCTGGGGGTGTTCACCGTCGTCTGCGGGAAAGCCATCACGGTGCGGCTCAATACGAGCTTCGCGGGGGAGGCTCCTGGCGTCGCGGTGCCGGTCAAGGGAAGGTTCGGCGCGGTGGAGTCGTTGCTCGCGAAGAGCAACTCGTCCGAGGCATTCCCGGGATCACTCGGATGGAACGTCAGCTTCAAGCGCTGGGTATCGCCGGGGGCGAGGCTGAAGGGGCCCGAAGGGTCGACCTGGAAGAGGGAGTCCTGCGCCAGCGTCAGTTGGGTCACCGTGAGCAGGCTGCCGCCGTCGTTGCGGACGGTGACCTCCTGGGGCGCGCTGACGGTGTTCACCGTCGTCTGCGGGAAGGCCATCACCGTGCGGCTCAGCACGAGCTTCGCGGGGGATACGGCCTCGCCGCTCAGCAATGCGACGGGTGGGGCGGGGCAGACGGAGCTGTTTGCCAGGTTGAGCACTCCCGCGAACGCTCCCTTCGCGATGGGGTTGAACGTCACGACGAGCGTCCCTGTGCCGAGTGCAGGGATGGTCAGTGGAGCGTTCGGCACGCTGAAGGGGGGCGTGGCTGAAGGCGTCTGGGAGAACTCCTCGTTGCCCAGGTTGACCACCGTAACGGAGCGCGTCGGCGCCGAACCCACTTCATGGGCACCGAACACCACGGACGTCTGTCCGAGCACGAGCAGGGGGCCCGTGCTCTCTCCGTCGAGCGTCACGGTGAGTGACGGCGTGTTCGGATCATCCGTGTAGAGCGTCAGCGCCCCGTGAAAGGTGCCGGGCTGGAGCCGACTGAAACCGACCCGCACTTCTATCGGGTCCTCGTTGCCCACGGGCATGGCCGGTACGGTGCAAGGGAGTGCGCAGGGAACGTTCGGCGTCTTGTACAGGCCGGCGAAGGTGAAGCCTCCGGTGATGCTCACGCGGTTGATCTTGCGATCCGTGGTCGCGGGGTTGCGCAGTTCGACCATGCCCTCGTCCGGCGTGCACGCATCCTTGCCGATGAAGCCGAGGGCGGTGTCCGACAGCTCAAGCGGAGGCTCCGGATCTGCAAGTTGCGCCCCCGTGCCAGGGCCCTGGACGCGCGCGTCCAGGGGCTCCACGGGGGCGGCAATGCGGGCCTTGAGGGTGCCTGGCTCCGGTGGTTTCTCCGGATCAGGACCGCAGGCGGTCAGGACGCACAGTGAGGCCGTCAGGATGAGCAGGAAGCGGTTCATGAGACGACCTCAGTTCTCGGCGCGGAGGGCCGTGGCCTTGGGGGCTTTGGAGG